>DASSHD010000565.1:0-4081 GCA_035693085.1 Hanamia sp.
TTCCACTTATTCTGCAATCAAAATTTTTTGTCATTCCTGATAATCCAATATCGCCCGAACCAGAACCGGTTACTTTTATGGAAGGCGCATTTACAGCAGCTTTTATGTCGCCGGAGCCGGATGTTTTCATGTCAATTTCATTATTGCTCTGGATTACTCCGTTGGTAGTAACGTCTCCCGAACCGGAAGTTATGATTCTGTCAAGTGTAGGAACTGTTACCATCACTTTTGCATGATCGTTCATTATGGAATAACCATCTTTATAATGAATATTTAATTCGCCGCCGTTTACTTCGGTAACTACATAAGGAATCAGGTTTTCGTCATCCTGAACGGTGAGCGAATAAGTATTGCCGCTATTGATCTCCACATCAATAGAACCGGAAGTTTTTATTGTATTGATATTGGAAAGCGGCCTTTTTTCATCGCTCACATTTCCATTGCCAGAGATAGACTCACATGAGATGAAACTTACTGAAGCTAAGAGGAGGATCATTAAATCTTTCATAACTATTTGTTTTTATATAAAAAGAAATGCAATTTACAAAAACATTAAACTATTTACCTTCGCAGCAAATGACAGAAAAAATCCTGATTCTTGATTTTGGTTCTCAATACACTCAATTGATTGCCCGAACAGTAAGAGAAGCCCATGTGTATTGCGAAATTATTCCCTTCAACAAAAAAATAAAATTTTCTCCCGGCCTCAAAGGCGTTATTCTTTCAGGCTCGCCTTTTTCAGTAAATGATGAAAATGCTTTATTATTAAATGTAAAAGAAATAAATGAAAACGTTCCCGTTTTGGGGATTTGTTATGGCGCTCAATTAATCGCAAAATTTTATGGAGGAGTGGTGGAAAAAAGCGATAAACGCGAATATGGCAGATCGAAATTACAAATAAAAATTACTGATGAATTACTAAAAAATATAAAAAATGATTCGGATGTATGGATGAGCCATAGTGATACTATCAAAAAACTGCCTGAAAAATTTTCAGTCACTGCCTCTACGCATAACATTCCCGTTGCAGCTTTCAACAGTAAAGCAACAAATAACCCAATTTTTGGTTTACAATTTCATCCTGAAGTATATCATTCTGCCGAAGGCAAAAAAATCATCAAAAACTTTTTAGTAAATATCTGTAAATGTAGTCAGGACTGGACTCCGGCGCATTTTATCAACGACACGGTTGCTTCCATCAAAAAAACAATTGGTGATAAAAAGGTAATAATGGCATTGAGTGGCGGTGTGGATTCTACAGTTGCTGCCACCTTAATTCATCGGGCTATTGGCAAAAATCTTTTTGGAATTTTCGTTGACAACGGTGTGCTTCGCAAAGACGAATTTGAACAGGTAATTGAATCTTGTAAAAGCATCGGATTGAATATAAAAGGCATAGATGCGAAAGATTATTTTTATAAAGCGCTTGCTGGTAAATCTGAC
Organism: Hanamia sp.; assembly: GCA_035693085.1. Lineage (GTDB taxonomy): Bacteria > Bacteroidota > Bacteroidia > Chitinophagales > Chitinophagaceae > Ginsengibacter. The sequence goes on from DASSHD010000565.1 coordinate 1,444, forward strand.
CCGGAAGAAAAAAGAAAAGCTATCGGGAAAAGTTTTATAGAAATTTTTGACCTGGAAGCCCACAAAATAGAAGGAATTGAATTTCTAGGACAAGGCACCATTTATCCCGATGTGATAGAATCCCTTTCTGTGCATGGGCCATCGGCTACTATTAAGTCGCATCATAATGTGGGAGGTCTTCCTGAAAGAATGAAACTTCAATTAATAGAACCTCTCCGTTCTTTGTTTAAAGATGAAGTAAGAAAAGTAGGCACTGAACTTAGATTACCTCCTGAACTACTTAACCGACACCCTTTCCCAGGTCCGGGATTAGCAATAAGAATCCTGGGAGAAATTACCCGGGAAAAAGTACAATTATTGCAGAAAGCAGATGCGGTTTTTATTAATTCTTTGAAAAAATTTGAATTATATGCATCCGTTTGGCAGGCAGGAGCTATCTTGTTACCTGTAAAAAGTGTAGGAGTGATGGGAGATGAAAGAACTTATGAATTTACCGTAGCATTGCGCGCAGTAACTTCTGTAGATGGAATGACAGCCGACTGGGCACATCTTCCTTATGATTTTCTGGCATTCGTTTCAAACGAAATTATTAATAATATAAAAGGGATTAATCGCGTGGTGTATGATATAAGCAGTAAGCCTCCGGCTACTATTGAGTGGGAGTAGTGGGAAATAAGGAAAAAAGGAAGGAATATTCAATAACCAATATTCAATGTTCAATAACCAATATTCAATGTTCAATAATCAAGTAATAAGGAACAAGGAAGGAATATTCAATAACCAATATTCAATGTTCAATAATCAAGTAAAAAAGGAAAGCAGTAAACGAACAAATAAGAAGAGTTTCTATTTAATATCACAGCCCTGAAAACCCGCCTGGATGAACAGCAAACAGGGACAATATATGTTATCATTGGGCAACGCCAATGAAATTAAAAAAACAACGAGAATCAAAAAAAACAAAATATTAAGAAACAAGAAATTAAAATAATTAAATTTATCTCTACAAAAAAACGACACATTCGCCCCATGAAGAAATACATCTTATCTTTTATTATTCTTTTTGTTTTTTCAGGTGTTCAAAATTTGTATGCACAGGTAAATGATACCACAATAAATAAACCTTACCAGCAGGGTATCATCATGGCGAGAACTTATCGTGTTGCCATTTTTGCTCCTTTGTACATGGATTCTTTATTTACAGGAAACATTCTGAGGTCTCAGACATCTATTCCGGGATTTGCTATGGCAGGGCTTGATTTTGTGCAGGGCGCTCAACTTGCTTTAGATACTCTTACACTAAATGGAAAGCATGTAGAGGCATTTATTTATGATTCAAAATCTTTAAAAAATCCGGTTCTCTCGCTTATCAGAAACGGGAAATTAGATAATCTTGATCTTATAATAGGTTCTGTGAAAGAGCCTGAATATGGCTTGCTTGCTCAATTCGCAGCACAAAAGAAGATTCCTTTTGTGTCGGCCACTTATCCCAACGATGGGCGGGTAAGGCAAAATCCATATCTTATTATTGTCAACTCCACATTAAAATCTCATTGTGAGGGAATATATAGTTACATCCTGCAAAAACATGGCGCCGACAATATTTATCTTATAAAAAAGAAAAACGATAACAGGATAGATAATTTATTTAAAGAGATTAATTTTGTGGACGGCCGCCAACTTCTGAAAATCAGAACAATCATGCTGGATAGTTCTATTTCACCGGCAGGATTAAGGTACCTTGTAGATACTACTAAACCGATGGTAATTATCGGGGCAAGTCTTAATGAAACTTTTTCAAAAAAATTAGCCGATGCCGTTTATCCCATCCAAAAAACCAATAAGGTAGTTTTTATCGGAATGCCTAACTGGGATGGCTTTGGTAGTTTTTATAATAAAAATACTTACACTGATTTCCCTATCCGGTTTACCACCCCACACTTTGATGCAAAAAATAACGCTTTCAGCAATTATCTTGATTCGATGTATTTTAAATTGTACCGTGCCAGGCCAAGTGATATGGTAGAAAAGGGATTTGAAACCGTGTACGATTTTACTTCTTTGTTACTCAATCATCCGGAAGATTTTATGCAACACATAAATGATACAATATATGCTCCTTTGCATGATTTTAATTTCCGATGGGTATTTCATGATAAGTATAATACCACACCCGATTATTACGAAAATAAACACCTCTTTATTATGCAGATCTTAAATGGGGCAATTATAAGGGAATGGTGAGAAGGGATTGATTGATACTGAAGAAGATTGGTTTAAGACTTTTTATTTTTCTCACTTAACAAAAAATACTTTTGAGTTAACTTAGAAATCTCATCAGAGGTAAGAATGTTAGAAATCTTAATTGCATCAAGCGACCTTGAAATAGATAAAGTAAATGAATCAAGGGCCTGAGATTTATTGTTTGAGGAAAGTATGCCTTTTAAAATATTGAATACAGACAAAAAAGTTGACTTCACCACATAAGGGAGTTTTAAATTGCCGTCCCTGATTTGTAAAACGGGGGTTACAAATAAAGTAAAAAGTTTAGTTAGACGTTCAATATCAAAACTTCCATTCTTATTTTTAATAAGAGTATCAATTTCTTTCAATGCAATACCGGGCAAAGATTTTATAG
>DASSHD010000566.1:0-5417 GCA_035693085.1 Hanamia sp.
AAATTTCCCTCAGTAGTTACATCGGGAATATATCGTGCAGGGTCTTTTACCCATTTGCCATTAATCGTAGGATATGGTAATCCTTCAGATAAAACAATGTTTTGAATAACATCTAAAAGAGCAGTGCTATCCGGACTTCCCCATAACGCGATAGACGATCCGATAAAATCCACACCAGGTAAAGGCTGTACTTCCTGGTGATTCGGTTCATCATTTTTTAAGAAAGGAATCAGAGAAAATAAAATATCTCTCTTTTGACTTCTGTCCCTGGCGTGGTAAGTAACAGAGATTCTTCCCTTGTTATCTATGATTGTGGTATTTCCATATAAAATTCTGTAATATTCTTCCGGGTGAGAATAGAAAGCAACATCACTGATTCCATTTCCACCTATTGGGAATAACTGCCCTTCATGCAGATCGTCCGGCAGTGGAAAGCGTTTGGCATCAGGTGTATGAATCACATATTGAAAAGGGGCTGCATCGCCTTCGGTAGTTGAATTTCCCCCGATTGTGATATCATTCAGGGCCAATGCTCCAATGGCATAATTAACGGCTTCTGAGGTGTCTCTTGCCACGCCAATTACCTCTCCAAACAAATTGGTAATATTAGTATTAAAAGAACCCCATTGAATATCGTCTATGCCATCCCGTTGTGTAAGAGATTGTAGCGTGAATTTAAAATATTTTTTATGCACACTCACAGCTACTTTAGCTACGGAACCGTTGGCATACCTTAATGCAATAATTGTATTATTCTTTTCAAAAGTTGCCTTCTCTGGTTCGTAATACTTTTTTTTACTGCTATTGTAAAGACATATCAATGTCGAAGGTTTATTATTAATGCTAAACTCCCGGTAAGGCTTTACAGTAATGTTCTTCATACTTGTGATAAAACCTTTCTTATTAATTTGGATTTTAAAATAATCAGTTGACAAATTTAATTGCGCGTAGGATGTACTAATGGTTATGTACGTCATACAAAAAAACAGTGCAATAATCTTTTTTGGATGGATCATGTTCCTATTTTATTAATTAAAAGTTAGCGTTAAATACATTCGTCTCAATTCGAAAATTCTGCACGAACCATTTAGATATCCTTTTTTCGATAATCAACAAATAAATAATCTGCAACTGCGAACAAGTGATTTTAATCAACAAGAAGGAAAGATGCCGGAGCATATTTTCCCAGGTAAAATGAAAATTCACCTTTGTTTACCTTTATTTTTTTACCGATTGTATTGCCACGCAAATCAATTGGAATAACCGCTTTCACACTGTTTCCTAAACCCAATTTCACGGTGCAGTTTCCGGATATACCTGCCTGTTCCCATAAGCGCAAGATGGTACCATCACCATCGGGATTTTTACCAAATGCGGTTATTAAAATCCCAACTCTTGAAACAGAGATACCCGTTTTAGTAGCAGGTAAATTTCCGGGGTTCCCTTCTGCCACACCCGTTAACAATGGCGCCCGTGTCTCCCATCCGTATTTCGTTAAATTCGGAACTGTCTGTGATCCTTTTCCAACCGGCCAGATGCGTACTCTTTCGGTCCACGAACCATCCTGCCATAAAGGGTAATTGGTATTCCACATATTATTGTACAGATTTACGAATACTGATGGAACGGTTGGCACATGATCCATTGAAAATTTCCACAGACCTGGCTCGCCAAGGCTTAGTAACGGCGCATCTTCAGAGGTGAGCGCCATACCGGATTTGTTAGGATCGGTAATGGCCACACCTGTAGCTACTGCCATCAAATACCTACCGGTGCCGTGTACAATATCTGTTGCCGGATTGATAGGGCCTCCCAAACGGCCAACTGTAAAAGTTGGATTTTTTACACCAAATGGAAAACAAAGCCATCCTCCCTCTGGAATTTTTCCAGGATTTTTTGAGTCAACAGACCATTTAACATCCACGTAAGCTGCATCGCGTGGAAAAGTGAATGTCAATGTATAATTCTTTGCGAAACCTTCTGTGGAATCTGATGTTAATGTAGCAATATCTGCAACGGCATCATGAGTAACTTCTATTTTCCAGTCGCCCGGTGTAAAAGCTAAATATGGAGATTCTGTAGCATCAGGCATTCCGGGTTTGCCAAGGTCATTTAATCCCCAACCACTTTTTATGCGACTGTACGCATTGAACCATTTATCTACTTCGTTTTTGCTAAAGCGTTCATGCAAAAATTGTCCAACCACATATTTCGAGGATTGGTCAACCAATTCGCGCCCGGTTGATTTTTCAATTAATGATGTGATACCTCCTTTTTTCAAATCAAAAACGACTTTGAAGTAAGGTGTACTAAAAGTTGATGATTTATCTTTTGTAACGGAGCCTTCATTTAATTCATCAAACGAAAAAGTTCTATAACCGGAAGCAGGCACATCTTTCACATAAAAATATTTTTCTTTGTCCCAGGGATTTTTTATCATCCCTGATCTTTTCCACGGCAGTGGATTATAAACCACCACACGTTTACCTTCTTTATTAACGGAGGCTGCCAATAAATCTAAATCGGTATGAAGTTCGGTGCTTACAATCTCATTCGTATTACGTATGTATTGGCGTTTTTCTTCGTAAGAGCGAAGCCATTTTCGTTTACTTCCAACTTCCGTATGATGCGCATTGCTGTTTTTTAATGCCGCATAGTCTCCGTTTGGAGGAAGTGGTTCTGCTGCAGCTTCGGCCATCCATTTTTTCCATGCATCACCATAAGAATAACGAGGCCCATATTCCGCGTTCATTCCCCATGTATGTTCGCCATACAAAAGGCTCTGCTCATACGCTTTGGACAGCTTTGAGGCAACAGGTTCAACGGCTATTCCCCATGATTCCATTTGCGTATGCAATCCGTCCAATGCTGATTCCAGTGGACGAACATTCCTGGCAATTTTTGTTTCTTCCGGGTTGGATTGCAATCCCTGAATCCAGGTATCCGGACAATCACCTTTTACAGTTGGCAAATCGGGGCTTTCGGCGAGCACCGCTTTGGCAAAATCGTCCAATGTCCCGAAGTGGATTTTAATACCGGGTAATTCTTTAGTGGCAAAATCCAAGAGCTTATCAATTTCCTGTGATGTAGGCGGCCCCTGATTGTCATTTGTCATTTCCATAGCCAGGTAATTCTTGCTTGGCCAATTAGCAGGTGGCTTGATACCGGAGCCATAAAGGTGAGTATAATTGCATAATACTTTTGAGCCATCGGGGCCCTCCCACCAAAACAACTCCGGGAAACGAGGGTACTGACTGGCCGGGTTGCAGCCTAATTGTAAAAATTGTATGCCGGCATTTTTCAATAAAGTTGGCAAAACCCAGGAATGGCTTGGCACATCTGCCATCTTTGCACTGATGGCTAATGGAACACCATATTTCCTTGAAATGGCAGAAGAGTAGCCCAAACCCCGGACCAGATCTTCTAGATCCAACGACCCGGTCTGCATAGTAAATGGAAGACCGTCAGCAACAAGTTTTCCTTCCTTAATAGCTTTTTCAATTCTTAATTTTCGTTCAGGGGTTTGCAATGGCCCAAGCATCTGGGCCTCTAAGGGCCATCCGGCAACATTCCATGAAAAACGTTTTTCTTTTGGCTGCTTTTCATTGTTTTCAATTAACATCAATGCATTATCCATCATTTCTACGCGATACCGCTTAAATACATTTTCAGGAAGATCAGTAAATCCCAGGTCAAAATGCGTTCTGAATACAACCCATATATCGGTTACTTTGGGATTGATATTCTTTTTTTCTTTCGGCTTCTGAGCGTTTGCTGCAAACCCAAAAAACACGATAAAAAAAGGTATTAAGATTTTAATTTTTCGCATTGCAATTTTATTTAAAACTGAACCATAAATAATTTTTTAAGATACTGACTTTTTAGAGTGTCACGTTATTAAATTACCAAACTTTAATTTTTTGTTTTCCTGAGGTTTGAATTTCAAAAGGCCCGGGTGAAGGGTTTGCAACGTTGCGCTTTTTGCCGATATAATCGGTATTAATCGTGAGCGGAGAACCATCCGGATTTTCAAACGGCAGGCCGGGGACGATAGCTTTGTCCAGAGTTGCAGTTGTTACTATTTTGTGCTTCTGAGCCAACCATTTTTTATCAAAAGCGATTTCGAGATACACATTCTGATCCTGCTGAAGCAAACTTACCGATGCGTCAAAATCGTTATCTATCGAAGCATTCATTTCGGTAGCAGTATGTTCTTTATATTCCTTCATTTGCTTCTGTGCGTCTTTGTTCATTTCGCCAAATCTATCCTGTCCCTTGTTTCCTGTTGCTCTTACCGCGCCACTTGTATAAACATTGCCATCAAACACAACTGGCAGCAAGGCTTTGCTATACTGGCTGGCATCGCCCCCATTAATAAACAGATTGTTTATAAATTGAATATTCCCGCTGGGGTTATCGTGAAGTGCTACTATGTAGGTGGAATGCGGTTTCATATATGGCGTTAGTCTTGCGTCATAATGTATCACATTTATTTTGCCTCCAAACAAATTATGTACGAAAGCAGCGCCGCTGGAATTCATTAAAAGATTGTTTTTCGACAATAAAATATTATTACTTACCAGCATTGGCCCATGATCTACTTCCAAAAAAATATCTGTGGAATTGTCATTCATTAAATTGTTTTTTATCTGTGCTCCCTGGGCCATCCAGTCGAGCCATATTCCGGCAACACCTCCTACACGGAAAATATGATTGTGCATTATTTGTACGTCCACTGCACCATGAAATTTAATACCGGCCATTTCTGCTCCGGTAAATAAACGATGCACATAAATATCGTGAATGGTATTTCCTTCTATCGTACTGAAAGAGCAGCCCATACTACCTACAATGCCGGTTTGTTCGCAATAAGCAATCGTGTTGTTGCGAACGATATGCCCGCCGATGGTACCTTTGTTCCAGCCAAAAGCCAGCGCTCTTTCGATGGTCCCTACGTACCCTTTTGCAGACTCTGTGTTTTTGTTGTCATACTCATCACCATATTTGCCCAATGCAATTCCTGAACATTTTGAATATTCAATGGTGTTGTTTTCAATAATCCAGCCACGACTCCAGTGTGTACCAATCAATCCCATTTGTTCTGCCGTTGGCGGCGCCCAGTTGGTAGCAGCCTGTTCCATTGTAAAGCCACGAACGGTTATGAAATTAATGAATGGTTTATCGGGATAAAAAACGGTTGGGCGAACATTAATTTCTACCAAATCTTTATTGGGGTCGGCGTTTTTAAATTGTGCCCAAATGGTTGTAGTGGCCGAATCAACCTCTCCCCACCAAAGCGGATTTTTTTCATCCGCAGCCCCTATCACTTCCTCTTTTTTTGCTGCTTCCATCAGCCATCCGCCATTCAGATAAACAGCTCCTCTATGGTACTTTCGATCCTTTGGGGTAGGAGTGAA
>DASSHD010000567.1:0-2267 GCA_035693085.1 Hanamia sp.
TGATATTGTGAATGCTGACGCTGTGATCTTTACAGAAAGCGCTGCAAAAATATTTGTTGAAGAAAATGCAGAGGCATAATGTGAAAATGGCTCAATGTGAAAATGAATGACCATCATCAGTAAACGAACGAATAATTAAAATCTTCATTCTGGTATTTTATCATAATGAAGTAGAAATAAAAAAATCAAATGTGGGAAATAAAGAAATGGCACAGTAAACAAACCTGCCTACCGGCAAAGGCAGGCAAATATGTCATTTTCTCATTTTCTCATTTTCAAATTTTAAAATTAGAAGAATGAAATCGTCAGATGTTTTAATAAAGCCTGTATTATCAGAGAAAGTAAACCGGCTTTCAGAAAAATATAACAGATATACTTTTATTGTAAACAGGAAAGCAAATAAGCTTGAAATAAAGAAAGCAGTAGAAGAATTCTATGGGATAAGTGTGGAAGGTGTGAATACGATAACTGTACCTTCAAAAGTAAAGCAACGTAATACAAAAGCAGGCCTGCTTACTGGTCGCAAACCGGCAAAAAAGAAAGCTATTGTAACTGTAGCTGAGGGCGATACAATTGATCTGTATGGAAATGTGTAGTAAACAGGCACAATGCAAGAGGTTAAAGGCAAAAAGAAAAAAATAAATTAAAATTCCGGATTAGCCGGAAGCAAAAAATAAAAAATCATGGCTTTAAGAAAATACAAACCGACTTCCGCAGGAACACGCTGGAGAATAGGTAATGCCTACGCTGAAGTAACCACTAATGTTCCTGAAAAAAGCCTGGTAGAAATGGTACATCATAGCGCTGGTCGTAACAGACAGGGGCGTAGAAGTATGCGTTATCTGGGCGGCGGTCACAAAAAAATGTATCGCATTGTTGATTTTAAAAGAGATAAAAAAGATATAGCTGCTACCGTTAAAACTATTGAATACGATCCGAATCGCAGTGCATTTATCGCTCTTATAAATTTTGTTGATGGAGAAAAAAGATACATCATTGCTCCACAAGGCCTTCAGGTTGGAGCTACTATTATTAGTGGAGATTCTGTTGCGCCGGAACTCGGTAATGCGTTGCAGTTAAAGAATATGCCTTTAGGAACTGTAGTTCATAATATTGAAATGCAACCAGGTCAGGGTGGCAAGTTGGCAAGAAGTGCAGGTTCATCTGCTCAGTTGGCTAACAAGGAAGATAAATATGCTGTTTTAAAAATGCCCAGCGGTGAATTGAGAAAAATATTGATCAATTGTTATGCGACAGTTGGCGTAGTTTCTAACAGTGATCATAGCCTTGAAAGTAAAGGTAAAGCCGGCAGAAACAGGTGGAAAGGAATCAGGCCAAGAACAAGAGGTGTGGCGATGAACCCTGTAGATCATCCGATGGGTGGAGGCGAAGGAAAAGCATCAGGCGGACACCCGCGTAGCAGAACTAATAAATATGCTAAAGGGGCTATTACACGTACCCGTGGAAAAGGATCTGATAAAATGATCATTCAAAGAAAAAATGGTAAGAAATTACCTAATAAATAAGCTGGAGGCTTAAAGCTGAAAGAAATAAATAGAGTTTTTAAATCGTACATCGTACATCTAAAATCGAACATAAACAATGGCTCGTTCAATCAAAAAAGGTCCTTACGTAGAAGCTAAGCTGGAAGATAAAGTGCTTGGCATCAATGAAGGGAAATCAAAGAAAGGTGTTATTAAAACATGGTCGCGCAGGTCAACAATTACGCCAGACTTTGTAGGCCACACTTTTGCAGTGCATAACGGTAATAAATTTATTCCTGTGTATATAACTGAATTTATGGTAGGTCATAAATTAGGTGAATTTGCACCTACAAGAAATTTTAAAGGACACTCAAGTAAAAAGATCGTATAAATAATTGGTATTACTATACCGATTTTGAAACAAATAATATGGAAGCAGTAGCAAAACTTAATGATTATCCCACATCACCGCGCAAAATGCGTTTGCTGGCGGATTTGATTCGCGGGCTGGAAGTAGAAAAAGCTTTGGGTATTTTGCAATTCAATCCCAAGCATCCTGCCGTGCCGATGTACAAATTATTAAAGAGCGCCATCAATAACTGGGAACAGAAAAATGCAGATGAAAAAGTGGAAGATGCCGGCCTTATAGTGAAAACTATTATGGTAGATTGCGGAAGAGTGATAAAAAGAATGCGACCTGCTCCACAAGGACGTGGATATCGTATTCGTAAACGCAGTAATCACATTACTATTATTGTAGATAGTATTCACGATAATGGCAAA
>DASSHD010000568.1:0-2964 GCA_035693085.1 Hanamia sp.
GGAGAAATGTAATGGGACTGGAGTTGGATGCAACAAAGGAAGATGCCGTAAGGGATGTTTTCAATAGTATTTTAAAGCAAAAAAACCACATTGATATTCTCGTCAATTGTGTAGGGGGTGGAAGTGTTGCAAAGGGTTCTACAATTTTTGAAGAGCGCTCCCTTGCAGCCTGGGAATTATTACACCTAACCAACCTCACATCCACATTTTTACTTTGCAAGCACGTTGTGCTGATAATGAAAAAGCAACGCAGCGGATCAATTGTAAATATTGCCAGCATTGCGGGAATAATTGGAAGAGACAGGCGGGTTTATCCTCAGGAAATGCCATCACAAGCTATTGATTATGCTTCGGCAAAAGCTGGTATCCTCGGTTTGACCAGAGACCTCGCATCCTATTTAGGGCCGGATGGGATTCGTGTTAACGCGATATCACCTGGCGGCTTTGAACGTGGCCAACCTGAATCATTTATTAAAGCATACTCTGCCAAAACCCCACTGCGGAGAATGGGAAGGGATGGAGTGGATATAAAGGGAGCCGTATTGTTTTTATGCAGTGATGCTTCGGGGTATGTGACCGGACATAACCTGGTTGTTGACGGTGGGTTTACAATATGTCAATAAATATTGTGGGAGTAGTTTATCTTAAATTTTAAATTATATGGGAAATAAAACGACTGTACTGGTTGTGGGTCTTGGGTCTATTGGACAGCGTCATGCCCGGCTTTTATCTGAGCGTCAGGATGTGGAATTACATATCTGCTATAAAGTGGAAGATTACCGGGCACAAACAATAGCATCAATCGACGGAAGAAAAATAACGGAATACGCTGATTTTACCATTGCATTAAAGAATCATCCCGATATCATTTTTATTTGTGTTCCTAATCAATTTCATGTTTCGGTAGGGTTAGAAGCTATAAAAAGTGGAGCAGACATATTTGTGGAGAAACCTATTTCAGATTCTATTGAATCAGCTCGTAAATTGGTAGCTGCGGCTGAGTCAGAGAAAAGGTTTATGCAGGTAGGATATATGTTGCGCCTTGATGAAGGGTTGCGTAAAATGAAAGAACTGGTAGAGAAGGGCAGTCTCGGAAATCTTATTGGAGGGCGAGCCATGATAGGTACTTATATTACCCTGCTTAATGCCAAAAACCAGGATAGGATAAAGTATCCCAATAGCCTTATTGTGGATTACACTCATGAGATAGATTTTATTCGTTGGTTCTTTGGCGAAGTTGCTGATATAAAAGCGATGGGTGCACAGTTGGGTAATCTCGATATGAGGCCTCAACCCAATATTTTTCAAATGATCCTGAAAATGAAAAGCGGTGCTTTGGTACAGGTACACATGGATTACATCCAATATCCCCAGAGACGGATTTTTGAGATTTATGGAGACCGGGGCACCCTAAGCTATGATTTTATGACCGGTGAAATCAGGCATTTCAGTTTTCAAAAGGAACATCGCTGGGAAGACATTAGTGTATTGCCCATAACGGATCGTTGGGATGGTCTTTTTCGTGCAGAGCATGAAATGGTATTCAGCAGAAGAAATAGCGGATTAGCTCCAATAGTGTCAGGTCAGGATGGTTTGCGTGCACTTGAAATCGCTGAAATGGCTATTACTGCAATGTCTTAAAGCATTGTTCAACAATATATCGAGTGAAAAGATAGCATTATGGTTTGCATTATTAGTATTATTATTCCGATGATAAAGGTTTTATTTTCGAATGTTAAGTAAGTGTTTGTTTCAGATTTATTTAAATGTATTTTATTATAAAAAAGGAAGTATTATTCTGGTACTGATGATATCCGGATAACTGATAAATTTCAATTCTTTTTGTATATCCCATACACAACGATTATTGTTTTTAATAAAATAATAAAATTTAATTTTTATGGATACACGCAGAGAGTTTTTAAAGAAAGCCATGCTGTTGTCGGGCGTAGCCGGTGTTGCCAATGTAATACCTCTCTCTATTCAAAAAGCGCTTGCTATCAACCCTCAGACGGGAAGTACTTATTTAGACGCAGAAAATGTAGTAATCCTAATGCAGGAAAATAGATCGTTTGATCATTGTTTTGGAACGTTACGCGGTGTACGCGGATTTAATGATCCAAGAGCAATTACACTGCCCGACAAAAACGTAGTCTGGCTTCAGACAAATAAAGCAGGTGAAACTTATGCGCCATTCCGTTTTGATATCCGTGATACAAAAATTACCTGGATGGGATCTATTCCCCATTCCCGCGCAAGTCAGATAGATGCAAATAATTTGGGTAAATATGACCAATGGTTAGAAGCAAAGCGATCAGATAATCAAAAATATTCAGATATCCCGATGACAATGGGTTACTACACAAGGGAAGATCTCCCGTTTCATTATGCTATGGCAGATGCGTTTACTATTTGTGACCAGTATTTTTGTTCTGCCATGACAGGCACGTGGCCTAATCGTTTGTTTCTCTGGGGAGGCACTATTCGTGGAGAAAAAAGCGGTGATGCTAAAGCATATATCAGAAATGAAATCCCTTATGGAGAAGCACACTGGAAAACATTTCCTGAAAGGCTTGAAGAAAATGATGTATCCTGGAGGGTTTATCAGAATGATATTTCAAGCGGTGGAGGATTTAGCGACGATGAAAGATCCTGGCTGGCGAATTATAGAGATAATCCATTGGAATTTCTTTCACAGTATAATGTAAGGTTTTCGCGACGGTATGTCGCAGGATTGCAAAAGCTATCTCAATCACTTCCGGAGGAGATTGCAAATCTTGAAAAGGAAATTTCTATGATATCTTTAAAAGGTAAGAATTTTGAAAAATTACAGAGAAAAATTACAGAGAAAAAAAAAGTACTAAAGAATACTCAGGAAGAGTTAGTGAGATGGAGCAGCGATAATTTTGCTAAATTATCTCAGATGCAAAAAAGTATTTATCAAAAGGCATTCACAACCAATGA
>DASSHD010000569.1:0-2803 GCA_035693085.1 Hanamia sp.
AAGCCTGCTGACCGGCCTTTGGGTTTTTGGGAAACAGATTATAATGATAGCCATTGGGTTGATTTTAAAGTGCCTGCCACATGGGAAGTGAACGGATATGGTATTCCTATTTATACCAATATCAAATATGATTTTGGATATTTGATGAATCCCAATCCGCCGCATGTGCCGCATCAATACAATCCTGTAGGTTCTTACCGCAGAGAAATAATGGTTGATAAAAACTGGGGTGGGAAAGATATTTACATTCAATTTGGCGCAGTACGTTCGTGTTTTTATTTATGGGTAAATGGCCAATGGGTGGGATATAGCGAAGACAGTAAGCTTCCGGCAGAATTTAATATTACAAAGTATATAAAGCCCGGACAAAAAAATTTAATTGCTTTCCAGGTGTATCGTTGGAGCGATGGCACTTATATCGAAGATCAGGATATGTGGCGGCTGGCCGGTGTTAACCGTGACGTTTATATGTACGCGCGAAACCCCATTCACATACGTGATGTAGAAATTATTCCCGGCTTAACGGATGATTACAAAAAAGGACAATTAAAGATCAGTCTTGATTTTTTAAATAACAATGACCCGGCGTTAAAAAATGATAAAGCGTCTTTTGAATTACTAGATGCATCAGGAAAGTCTGTTTATAAAAGGTCTGTCTCATTAAAGGATTCTACAAAATTTAAAAATATCATTATAACCATTAAAAATCCTAAAAAGTGGTCTGCTGAAACGCCTAATCTCTACACGATACTTACTTCTTTAACTGATAATCATGGCAAAGTAATAGAAGTGATTCCACAAAAAACAGGTTTCAGAAAAGTGGAAATTAAAGACGGCGTGTTGTATGTAAATGGGAAAGCTATTTTGATAAAAGGAGTCAATCGCCATGAGATGGATCCCTTTACGGGACAGGTAATCAGTAAAGCAAGAATGGAGCAGGACGTTAGGATTATGAAAGAAAACAACATCAATGCAGTGCGTACTTCTCATTATCCAAATGATCCATACTGGTATCAATTGTGCGATAAATATGGATTGTATGTGGTGGACGAAGCCAATCTCGAATCTCACGGAATGGGCTTTGGTGAAAATTCTTTATCAAAAAAACCAGATTGGTTTCTCCAACATTTTCAGAGAGATTCCAGAGCGGTTGAGCGTGATAAAAATCATGCTTGTGTAATAATCTGGTCTATGGGAAACGAAGCCGGAATGGGTATCAATTTTGAAAGATGTTATGAATGGATAAAGCATCGCGATCCTTCACGTCCTGTAGAATACGAGCCTGCCAGTGCAACGAATTTCTCTGATATTTTTTGTCCTATGTACCCTTCGCCAGACGATATGGTGCATCATGTAAAATATGACAGCAGCAGTAACCACAAGCCGTTTATATTGGTTGAATATGCACATGCTATGGGCAATACCGATGGAAATTTTAATGATTACTGGGATACCATACGTAAATATTATCCACGGATGCAGGGAGGATATATTTGGGATTTTGTGGATCAGGGATTCCAAAAAATTACCGACAGGGGCGATACGATTTGGGCTTATGGCGGCGATTATGGAGTTGATATGCCAAGCGATGGAAATTTTAATTGCAACGGATTGGTTTTGCCCGACCGTTCATTGAACCCCCAGATGCTGGAAGTAAAAAAAATATATCAAAACATATTTACTTTCCCCGAAGATATAATGGTTGGTAAAATAAAAGTGTATAATGATAATTTCTTTAAAACCCTGGACGATATGTCTCTCGATTGGGAGTTGGTTGGCGATGGCAAAATTATTCAACAAGGGAAATATGAAAAACTGAATGTAGCCCCGCATGATACAGCCCTGGTTGACTTACATTATAAACTGCCACGTATGGGCTACAAAGAAATTTTTCTGAATGTTTATTATAAAAATAAAAAAGAAGAAGGCATGTTGCCTGTTGACTGGCAAATAGCGAAAGACCAATTAGTTCTTTACAGCCATTTGGATAATAAAACAATGTTACCCGAATCCGATAATTTACGTGTAAGCGTTACCGATAGTCTTATTAATATAGATAATAGCAAAGTGAAATTTGCTTTCAGCCTTCATGATGGCTTATTGCATCAATATATTGTAGATGGGAATAATTTTCTTAAAGAAGGATATGATTTAAAGCCCAATTTTTGGCGGCCGCCTACCGACAACGATTTTGGCGCAGATCTGCAAAAAAAGCTAATCAACTGGAAACGCGCCAGTCATAATTATGTATTGCTTGGATTTAATATAGATTCTTCAAATGCTAAAAACATAAAGTTGAACATGCATTATTCCCTGCCGGATGTGTATGCTTATTTAGATATTAATTATGAATTAAATGGTGATGGCATTATTAAAGTAACTGAATCCATGCAGGCAGACAGCACAAAAGAAGAACCAATGATGTTTAAATTTGGTATGCAAATGATGTTGCCAAAAGAATACAACCAAATGGAATGGTATGGCCGCGGGCCTTCAGAAAACTATTGGGATCGCAAAGATGCGGCCTTTGTGGGATTGTATAAGATGAATGTTCGCGATCAGTTCCATTCTTATGTGCGACCGCAGGAAACGGGCAATAAAACCGATGTACGCTGGGTAAAATTAACGAACGAAAATGGTAAAGGATTATGGATTTCCGGCGATACTGTTTTGAATATTGCAGCGCGGCATTATCTTGATGAAGACCTTGATGAAGGACTGGAAAAGCATAACATGCATTCGGGTGAATTGAAAGAAAGAGATATGACTGTATTGAATATTGACCTGGAGCAAACCGGGGTTG
>DASSHD010000570.1:0-2224 GCA_035693085.1 Hanamia sp.
ACAGCGATGATGACGGACTGGTGCTTCCGCCAAAATTAGCGCCTATACAGGTTGTGATCATTCCGATTTATAAAGGAGAAGAACAGAAAAAATTAATTGATGAAAAAATAAATCCTATAATAGAAGATTTTAAAGCGCTGGGCGTTTCTGTGAAGTATGATGATGATGATAGTCGCCGCCCCGGTTGGAAATATGCAGAATATGAAATGAAAGGCGTACCTGTGCGAATCGCAATTGGCACTCGCGACCTGGAAAATAATGTTGCCGAAGTATCCAGAAGAGATAACAAAACAAAAGAATCCGTATCACTCGACGGACTTGCCAATACAGTATTGATTTTGCTTGATGACATTCAAAAAAATATTTATCAAAAAGCAAAAGACTATCGTGATGCACATATCACCAATGCCGAAACCTGGGATGAATTTTTGAAATTGCTTGATGAAAAAGGGGGATTTATTTCAGCGCATTGGGATGGTACTGCGGAAACCGAAGAAAAAATAAAAGAACTTTCCAAAGCTACTATCCGGTGCATTCCTTTAAATAATACTAAGGAAGAAGGTAAATGTATCCTCACGGGGAAGGCAAGCCAGGAAAGGGTTTTGTTTGCAAGGGCGTATTAAAAAATAGAAATCTTCAATAAAGATTTGTTTACTGTAAAATATATTTATTTCATTTCCCGAATTCAATTTGACCCAAAAGGCCATTCCTTCTGAAACTTTGCTTTAATAAAATAAACAATCGTTCCAAGAAAAATTACAATCAATCCGCTAAACATTAGTTTACTTCCGGTGGAGATAAGAATAAACAACCACATCGCAATCGCAAGAAATACCGGAACAGGGAACAATGGCATCTTATAAGGAAATTCATCGCTATTTCTTTTGCTTCGCAAGATGAGTAAACCTATTGCTTGCCCAATAAACTGTATCATAATCCTCATCGCCAGTATCGCGCTTATTACTTCGCTTAATTTTAAAAACATGCTGAAAATAAAAGCCACACTTCCCAGGAATAATAAAGAAATGTATGGAAAATTTTTAGTAGGATGCAGCTTTGCGAATATTTTAAAAAATTCTCCATCCGCTGCGGCAGCATAAGGAATCCGGCTGTAGCCAAGGGTTGCAGAGAATACAGATGCAAATGCAACCCACAAAATAAGGCATGTAACAATGATCGCTGCATTATGTCCTAACAGCGCTTCCATAAATTCACTTATCACAAAACCACTGTCTTTTGCCTGTTGCCATGGAATCACACTCACAACACTCACATTCATAAAAAAATATAAAAATGCAATTCCGATGATAGAAATGAACATGCTGCGCGGGATGTTTTTAGAAGGATTTTTTATCTCGCTTCCGAGGTGGCACACATTGTAATATCCCAAATAACTGTAAACCGATTTTACACTTGCAAAACCAATCGCAGCAACAAAAGCATAATCCACTGAGATGCCCGAATTAATATTCTTAATCGGTTCTAAAAAATTTCCATGAACAATGCCGCCACCGATAATCCAAAACATGGTAATGATAACGCCACTCCACAAAAAAATACTGATCTTGCCAATGGCATCAATTTTACGGTATAATAAAATTACTATTAAAATAACCACACTCCCACTCACTAATTTTTCGGTAACATAATTAAGTGGAACAAGAAAAGAAAAATATTTTGCAAAGCCGATTGCTGCGGAAGCGATTACCAGCGGTGCTTGTATCATGGTTTGCCACACAAATAAAAAGCTCATCATCTTACCTGCGCCTTTTGTTCCATAGGCCTCTTTTAAAAAATTGTAACTGCCACCTGCTCTTGGAAACGCTGCTCCCAGCTCACTCCACACCATTCCATCTACAATTGATAAAAAAGCTCCGGCAATCCATGCATACAAAAAATAGGGGCCATTCATCATTCCAATTACCATAGGTAAAGTAATGAACGGGCCAATGCCTACCATATCTATCATGTTGATAGCAGATGCGTGCCACAGGCCAAGCCTTCTTTCCAATGATGCCATTAATCAGTTAAGTTGAACGAAATGAACGGTGATAAAAAAACAATTTAGGAATAAAAATATAGAATTAAAATTTCTTCACGCATGGAGAGACACCGGTAGGGATAGGTCGCGACCTGTCCGTACGCGACCTGTCCCTACCGGAAAAATTTATCCTGATCCCATGAATTGGGATTATTGAAGATGTAGTTTGAAATCGTTTCGTAA
>DASSHD010000571.1:0-2403 GCA_035693085.1 Hanamia sp.
GACGCACCGGCAAAAATTGTTCAGGAGCAAATAGTAGGCCCTACACTTGGAGAAAAAGCTGTGCATGGTGGTATGATGGCTTTTATCATTTCCTTTCTCGTGATTTTCATCCTGATGTTGATCTATTATAATACTGCGGGATGGATTGCTAACATCGCATTGATATTAAATCTCTTATTTACAATAGGCATTTTAAGTGCTCTGGGCGCGACATTAACCGCCGCAGGTATTGCAGGACTTGTATTAACGATTGGTATGGCGGTAGATACCAACGTAATTATTTTTGAAAGAATAAAAGAAGAACTGGCCCGCGGAAAGAGCCATCACCAGGCCGTTCACGATGGTTATATCCGGTCTTATGCACCGGTTATTGACGCTCACGTTACTGTATTTTTAACTGCTGCTATTTTATTCTATTTCGGCTTAGGTCCTGTACTTGGTTTTGCAACTACTCAGATGTTGGGTATTACCCTTTCACTTTTTTGTGGAATTTTAATATCAAGGCTTGTTACGGATTTATGGATGTCAAAAAAAGACAGGCATTTTATTTATTTTACCAAATTTTCGAAGAAGATATTCCAGCACGCAAAGTATAAATTTATTGAATACCGTAAAGTAGCTTATGCCATTTCCGTTGTTGTCCTTATTTTTGGTATTGGTTCCTTTTTTAATGGTTTTGAGAAAGGGGTTGAATTCAAAGGAGGTAGAAGTTATACGGTTCAGTTTAGTCATAATATAAATGTTGACTCTATCCGCAATCCTTTACATTTAGCGTTTGACGGAGATTTCCCTGTTATAAAAACAGTAGGCGATAATAAGCATATTAATATTACTACTTCTTATTTGAAAGGGGTTAATAATGCCGATAGCGCCGTGGAAGCAAGATTATTCCAGGGACTAAAGTCTCAATTACCTGCAGGTCTTACTGAGCCTGAATTTGCTAAAAACAATATTCAAAGTTCGCAGGTAGTGCAGCCTGTAATTTCAAAAGATCTGGAGAGAGGCGCTATTAAAGCAGTAATTTTTGCCATATTTGCGATTATCATTTATATTTTCCTCCGTTTTCGCGACTGGCGTTATTCCGTGGGTACTATTATTTCATTGTTGCACGATGTGTTTGTGGCTCTTGCTGTATTCTCATTCTTCAAAGGTATCGTACCATTCCCGCTTGAAATTGATCAACACTTTATTGCGGCAATTCTAACTGTCGTCGGATTCTCAATGAACGATACGGTAATTGTATTCGATAGAATACGAGAGGATAGCCATAATATGAAAGGCGCTTCTAAAGAATCTATTATCAACCGCGCCATCAATGATACATTGAGCAGAACAATAATGACATCCGTAACGGTATTTATCACGTTGCTTGCGTTATTTATTTTTGGAGGCGAAGTAACCCGTGGATTCTCTTTCTGTATGCTGATAGGTGTCATTACGGGAACTTACTCCTCTATTTTTGTTGCTGCACCAATACTTGTTGAGTTTGCAAAAGACAAACCATTAGGCACAGCGCGTATTAAATCTGAAAAAAAGAAAGCGCCAAAAGCCAGAATGGTGCAATCGAAATAAACTTAGAATTACAAATTTAAAACCGGCAATTTTTTAGATTTGCCGGTTTTTTTATAATATATTTTAGGGATCAATTAGTAAACCGAAATCTGTGTAATTTGTTTGTTTACTGCAAAACATTAAACTCCGAAAGAACTCCCGCAACCACATGTTTTACTGGCATTCGGGTTATTAAAAGTAAATCCTCTTGCATTTAAACCTCCTTCCCAGTTAATTTCCATATTGTGTAAATAAATTAAATGCGCAGGATTGATGATACAGGAAATGCCATCTATCTCATAAACCTCATCTTTATCGGTTTTATTCTCAAAACCTAATAAATAAGACATACCTGAACATCCGCCCCCCTTAACGCCAATACGCAAAAATTTCCACTGGTTGTCAGTTTGATTCTTCAACCTTTTTATTTCATCCACCGCGGATTCAGTTAAAGAAACGGGGATTTTATTGATTACTTCCATATTTTCTATATTTATTTACACTAATTATCAATGAAATTCGTTTTAATTTCTATTTCGTGTAAATCTGATATTTATTTACACTTATACGAAATTACAACCTTTCCTAACGGAATGATTATTTTTGCTAATAAATTATAGAAATGTCAACGTTTGAAACCATAATTTTAATTCTTATCCTTGTTCTCCTTTTAGCATTTGTATGGCTGCTGACTGAATTTTCATCTATAAAGAAAGAACTCGCCGAAAGAAAAGAAAATGACCCTGAAACATTAAAACTCCGCCTGCAGGCGTATGAAAGGATCACTTTACTTACAGAAAGAATTTCCCTTCAGAATTTATTATCCCGTATCAATAATTCGGGACTATCATG
>DASSHD010000572.1:0-3102 GCA_035693085.1 Hanamia sp.
CTTACCGGAAGAAAATATTTTTTTAAAAGATACTCCATATTATTATAGAGGTGAACTACATTTTATTCACTGGACAACCATTGAAGCCCTGCTTTCAATATTAAATTATAGAGAAATAAGACTTTATAACCTCTATAGCCCAAATGACATAAAAGAATTTAATTTTGCTGCAAAAGTTTTAGAACTTCCTGCACAAGAAATAGAATGGTCAAAAAGACATTATTTTACTTTTTCATTTTGCCAAAAATGTGAATTAACTAATGATCACTTGTGGAAAAAGCACGGTAGAGATTATAAAGGAGTTGCAATTTATTTTTCAATAGAAAATGACCCAGCAGAATGGAAAAAATATATGATTTCAAAAGTCTATTATGATGTACCGCAAAAATTTAAAGAATATAGAAACGAGGTAAAAAAATTTGAAAAGTATCATGGCATAACAACAGAATTGGATTTAGGCAAATTTATAGGATTTCATAAAGAAAACTCTTTTGATAAAGAAATGGAGATACGCCTTGCGAGTTATGTTCCTTACAAAACTCCCGGAGAATATTTAAAATTTTCTAAACCAGATTTTAGAATTAAGCAAAATACAATTACAAATTATATAACATTGCCGTTATGGGTTGACAATGATTGTGAAAGGATAAAAATGTTAGAGAAATCATTCATCTATGATTTTAAAACTAATCCCAAAATAAAAATTCAAAATATCTACTTTGGGGAAAACTGTGGAATTCCTAATTCAGAATTTAGTAAATACAGAGACACTCTTTTTGATTCAATTCGTTTGAATTTAGGATATGAAATTGATCTAAAATTAAACTTGTTCACACAAAATTCAGGATAGCAAAGTGGCAGATTATGTCTTTAACTATTTAAAAAATAATTCAGCCCAGGTTTTGTTTTTCTGCTGTAGCCTCCACGAATGTTGCAGGTCTGCAGGCCTGTGACTGTTCGTTACTAATAGTTGCAATACTACCTTCCCGCGTCAAAATAAAAATTGCGATTATTTGTATGTTTACTGTAAATAATTATCGGAATCAGGATTCAGGATGAAAAGATTAGGAGGATTGTTACATCCTATAATTCTGTAAATCCTGGTGCAGACAAGTGATAATAAAATCAATCAACCGGCTTTTGAATTGTATGGATTGAATGAGGAGGAAAAGGGGATAATTTCATTTGGGAAACTGTATTTGATTTTATCCGTAACTTTAAAAAAAAATTATGATAACTGACTACATTGAACAAAAACCAGGCGTGCTCGGCGGTAAGGCTGTGATAAAAGGTACAAGGATCGGAGTTGATCTTATTTTGGAAAAAATAGGTGCGGGCGAAAGTATTGAAGAACTTTTAAAAGCTTATCCTTTTTTAAACAAAGAAGCGATTCTTGCCTGCATTTCTTATGGCGCCGCATCTGTGAGAAATGAAATCCTGATAGATGTTGAATAAATTCCAGTTAATCATAGTGGATGAAAGTACTGATGCAAGAATCAGTGAAGCTTTCAACACACATTCAGAAGAATTGCTTAATGCCTTTTCCGTCTTAAATAAAAAGAAATTGCGAATTCGACGGAAGTAAATTGAAAATTTTAACCCAACTGATACTTTCTTTACTATTGATGCCAATATAACGTTGTCCGCACCGAAATAAAAATTGTAATTATTTGTACGTTTACTGTAAATAATTATCGGAATCAGGATTCACAGGATGAAAAGATGAGCAGGTTTTTTACTCAAGGGTTGCCAACCTTTGGAAGGTTGGCAACCCTGATTTACGGCTGTCTTCACCAACGCATTCTATTTAAAATCTGCATCGGTTAAACCGCTGTTTATTTTTGCGTCCGTAACTTTTAAAGGTATTACTACCGATGACATAAGGGTTTCTGAATAAGGGATCATAATTCCATTTAGCTCTTTATAATCAGAATAAGTGGTGGAAGATGGCCCTTCACTTGTAGATACAGTCTTCTTTAACTTCAAGCCTGTTGTTGCATTAAAATATTCTTTTATAGAATATCCGGAACCTGAAGAAATACTTACTTCGTAGGCATCCTGCCCATCTACATTAACCATGATTGGCGATAGCGATAGCTCGTATCCTTCATTTGAAAATTGCAATTCTGCAAAGGGCATTACATCTTCTTTGATAAACTTTTTTGAAAAAGCATCTAAATGCTGAGGCCGCCCCATAGCAATTATGCTCACACTATCTCCATTCACCAATTTCTTTTGCAGAACCATGTTTGAAGTTGTCAAAGTAATACTGGAAAGCACGTGATCGGGGGCTTTGTATTTATAGTTCAATTCAATTTCCTGTCCCTGAATATCCCCTTTTGCCGTGTAAGAAAAATCTTTAATTGATTTTATTTTATCTGCACCACCCACTGCTTTCAAATAATTATCAATCACACCTTTGGCTGACACGCCTTTGGGTACCGGTATTCCTGCAAGCGTATTGTTGGAAGGATTAATGTCCGGGTAATCATGATCAGGGTCTATCGTAATTTTTTTGATATAAGAAGTAGATGGATAATGAAAAGTCCATTCGCCGCCTCTTTGCCATATCTCAACAGGAAGCATAATGGAATCAGTTTTACCATTTTCCTGCTCTATTTTCATTGGCACCGGCAATACCATCTGGTCATTATTTACGATCGTGATCAACGCACCTTTTGCCGGATCATTATCCACATATTTTATATCAGTAACGCCCTGATCCAATTTGTCATTAGTGAAAAACCATTCCCTCCAGAAATAAGCTAAATCTTCCCCGCTTACATTTTCCATCGTTCTGAAAAAATCCCAGGGCGTAGGATGTTTATAAGCCCAACGATCAATATATATTCTAAAAGCTGAATCAAACCGCTCCTTACCGAGAATCTGGTTACGCAAAATATTCAATCCGTCACTGGGTTTTTCATAAGCGGCCATACCCAGAAAGTCTGGCTGGGTTACAGCAGGAACAGTCAGGATTGGATCCGCATCTTCTTTAAACATATAGGGAGCCGAACTTTGAACATCAGTTTTTTGATAGAATTCTCCGTGATTAAAAACTTTGGTATCCACACCATTTATGAAAGTATTAAAACCTTCATC
>DASSHD010000573.1:0-16037 GCA_035693085.1 Hanamia sp.
GGACTTTTATTCTGATAAGTCTATTGGCAAATGCAGCAAAATCAATACTTTCATTGAGTCAAACCGACTCTTTTGAAAAAAGTTCGGATGGCAGTGGAATATTTCATGAAATAAGAATCCGTGATGCAGGTAGATGATAAAATAAAATACCCTAAGTTTTAAACATCAGGACAGAGGCGGGAGATATGTCTCACGAAATATTTTGCATGATTTTCTCCTAAAATTTATCT
Source organism: Hanamia sp. (assembly GCA_035693085.1). GTDB lineage: Bacteria > Bacteroidota > Bacteroidia > Chitinophagales > Chitinophagaceae > Ginsengibacter. The sequence goes on from DASSHD010000573.1 coordinate 231, forward strand.
TTCCGATAAAATACTATTTTCTGAGTAAAAAAAATCCTCCGGAAGATTGTCCGAAGGATTTTTTTGAAGTTTTTTTTTAACGATGGGCAAGTCGCAATGTATCTACTGTAGTAACATTACCGACCGTAACAGCGATATTCTGAAGAGTATCTGAAAGATAATCTGAAGTAGAATCTGCGTCAAATATTAATGTGTAACTACCGGCAGGAATTCCCCAGAATTTGTAAAATCCTGAAGCATCCGGCAATGCGCCAAGTGTGTCAATACCTGAAATTGCCATTATATGTGCATTAGCAGCATCAGGCAATACAACACCCTGAATAGCTCCCCCAGAGGCTTTTGCGAAAGTACGGATCACGGGCTTTAAAATATATTGTCCGCTGTTACCTGCTTTTACAATAGACCTGGCTGCATCAAAATCCAATACTAATTCGTAAGGAATTCCAGCCGTTAATGTTGCGTGAACATTTAATTTTAGGCCAGATTGCTGAGCAGAAGGAGTCTTTAAATCCACAACTGTTCCATCATCCAATACAAGTTGATTACCATCTCCCAAAACCAGACGGATTTGTGAAAGTTTTCCTGCAGGCAAATCAACTCCACCTAAAAGAGTATCCTTCCCATTCCGTAGTTGTAACAGATCATAAATGCCGGGTTTTAGCAATGGAACATTTACCCAGCCTGAATCTGAAGTATCATCTGAAGATTTTACCATTATCTTCTGGATGTTAATTAAGACTGCCTGGTAATCTGCCGGGCCGTCAGTTAAATGAATATTTAAGTGAGAAGGCTGGTTACTGGAAATATTCGATTTTTGACATGCACCAAATAAGCCGGCAACGACAAAAATGCCCAATAGATAAGGAAAAATTTTTGAGAGGTTAATTTTCATAGAGTTTTAATTTAGTTAACAATAATATACAAAAGTAAAAACCAAATCTAAAAATCCAAAATCTATGCCATAAAAACTTTAGTCCTCACCCGGCGCAAAGGGAACCATGTTGTTACCGGCAGAATTATTACGCATTTTGTAATTTAGGAATTACAGAAATAAGCCCGTGCTTTGCCATTGTCAACTTTAATTTTTCGATGTCCGGAGGGCCGCCTGCATTTAATATTGCGGCAACTTCCTTAAAGAAGATGGAGCCAAGCAATGCCGGTGTAATTACTGTCAGCGCTTTGGCATCCTTCTGTGTTAAATTATCAAAACCATGAACTGCGCCACGGGGAATAAAACAAGTTTCGCCCGGACCAATGTCTATCGGGTTACCTTCTACCGTAAACGTAATGACGCCACTTAATCCATAAATGGTTTCATCGTAACTCTCGTGGTAATGAGGTATCGGAACTTTTGCTCCAACCGGTACTGTAAATTCAAACATGGCTGCAGAACCGTTGGTATCTGCGGCTTCCAGCAGGAAATCAATAATGATTTGACCTACTTTGATTGTTTCTTTTTTCATAATACTTATTTTTAAATTTTGTAGAACAAAACTATAAAGCTGAAACAGCAAAGTCCTTGATTTGAGATAAGAATTTATTTTTTAGTAATTTTTTTTCTGATGCGGCTTAAAGTTTCGGGAGTCATTCCTAAATAAGCAGCTATATGAAAAAGCGGTATCCGTTGTAATAAAAAGGGTTCTTCTTTTATAAAACGCAGGTATTTTTCTTCAGGTGTTTCGACGGTTGCTTCGGCAAGCCTTTTTTTCAAAATATAATTCGTATCCTGCTGTTGCCTTATGAACCCCATTGTAACGGATGGAAAATGGGTTACGAAATATACCCAGTTCTTTTGATTGATCATTTGAAGTGTGCTGTCTTCAAGCGCCTGCACGCATAATTCAGTGGGCTTATTATCCAGGAAACTCACCAGTTCGCTGCACCAACCATTTTCTACTTTAAAATAAATGGTACGTTCCTCACCATTATTATTAATATAGTATTGTCTCAGGCAACCTTTTTCTACCAAATAAACATACCTGACTATTTCCCCCGAACGATAGAGATACTCATTCTTTTTTACTTCTTTTGTTTCAAATAATTGGATAATTCTTGCAAAATCTCTGTCAGAAACTTTATATATCTCTCTAAGTTGTGTAAAAAGCGGGGAACTGTCCATATTTTTTAAAACTATGTTTTGCCGATAACAACACGCAAATTTATGTGATAAGATGCGACTATTTTGGCATTTTAAAAAAGAGCATCGTAGTCATTGCATTTAGCTTAAATCTCAAAAACAGTAAAGCAACTTATAATGCTGATTTGTATTTTCTTATTCCAGATAGTTCGTGCGGAATGACTCAAAAATATTTTTAAAAATGTTTGATGAGATAAGAAACCCCTTGCTGGGGCAAGTGCCCTCTTGTGTTATTAAATAATTATTAATTCAATCAAGCCTTACTCTTTTAATTTGATTAGAAAGCTCTGGATTTATTCATCATACCTTACTATCTTTGCACCCTATACCCCAATTGAAAGTCTGTTCTCACTTTAATTGAAATATTTTAAGCAATCGAATGGTAAGCTTCTCGAGGAGACGTAAATTTATCCAACTTCGCAATCACATCAAGGCACCTCTCACTCTGAATCCCTTTGTTTTTACCAGAATTTTTTTCATTTGGACAATGCTCGGAATCGCTGGTGGAATAGTAGCGGGCCTGTATTGGATATTAATCTCTTTCCTAATGCGCTATACACACAATTTTACTTCAGGATGGGAGATAATTGGTATTATGGGGGCAGGTGGTTTTATTATAGGTTTAGTCATCCATCTTTGGGGTAGTCCGGGAGAACTGGATATTGTCGTAAATAATGTACGGTTTAATGGTGGCCGTTTGGACACGCGCAACAATGTTCCGATGATAATAACCTCAGCCCTCGGAATCGGAATTGGCAGTAATGCGGGGCCCGAGGCTCCCATGGTACAGGTAGTCGGGTCCCTTGGATCATGGTTCGCCAGGAAATTCAAATTAAAAGGCAATGAGCATCGCTCAATGAGTATTGCAGGTATGGCGGCAGGATTTACTACCATGTTTGGTTCACCTATTGGTGGCAGTCTTTTTGCGCTGGAGATTATGCACCACAAACGTGTAACCCAATATTACCAGGCGCTTATCCCTGCCTTTGTAACTGCCGGAACGGCTTACATCGTTTTCCAACTTATCACAAGTTTAGGTATAGCTCCCGTTTGGAAACTTCCTTTCGCCTTTCATATTGATGGCGGCGTCTGGGACATCCTATGGGCAATGGTTTACGGTACAGCCGGCGCTATAGTAGGCTGGGCAATCATTTGGTCTTTTCGGGTACTTGAAGGTGGTTTTAAAAAAGCAAAACTTCCTTTTTATATTCAAACTACGTTGAGTGGTCTCATCCTGGGATTCTTAGGCTGGCAATTACCAATTACCCGCTATTTTTCTCATTTTGAAATTATTGATCTTTTGAATGGTTCCTGGACCCTGGGGATTTTAATACTTATTATTATAGTGAAGATCTTTAGTATGACCTTGACCGTTACATCTGGTTGGAGAGGTGGTTTTATTATCCCTATATTTTTTATTGGTGTTACATTGGGTATGATTCTTTTCAAATTATATCCCGGTCAGAACCTCGGCTTAGCGATTGTTTGCTGTATGGCAGCAGTGAATGCCTGCGTTACCCGCACTATAATAAGTAGTATCTTGCTCGTAGCCACGTTAACAGGATATGCCTCAATTGTTCCAATTCTGTTTGCAGGACTTACCGGTTTTTTCCTGGCTCCCAGAACTCCAATGATTGCCGCACACATGGGCAAAGAAAAGTTATTACTCCAAGATTGATTGCTATTTTGATTTAATCAACCGCATTTTAGGGTTTAAACATTTCAATGTGGAATAGTATGATTAGATTGAAGATTGACGTATTTTTTTATGCGTGATGTTTCTACCGAAGGGAGGCTAAGTAACGGTCATGCACTGGCCGGGAGGCCTGCGCCAGAGCGGGCGATATTTACTTCTTTATACAATTTACCTTGCACACGCTGGTTGAACGTTAGGATTTTTGGATCTTGTATATTAGATTTGTTTCAAATTTTTAAACCCAACCCCAAAATTTCAACCAAAGTTAACCCTCACTATGAAAACGCCGCACTTAATAAAAACCATTACTATAGGTTTGACCTCATTAATTATTTTTTCTTCTTGTAAAAAAAGTAATACTCCTGACATTCCCGATTCTCCTGTATCGAAATGTAAACTGGCGAGAGCTACAGACAACGTGGGTCATATATCTAACACCTTTTCTTATGATGAAAGCGGCAGACTGATTACACTTATTCATTTGAGTGACTATGATCCTTACACGAAGCATTTGTCGTACAAAGGAGACAGCATTATAAGTAATATAGATGCGGGGGTTAATTCATCAACAGACACCATTATACTTAATAGTTTAGGGTTGATTTCTTCGAATAGACAGGTAACAAGCAACGGAGTACTAAATGCCTCTTATAATTATGATGGCAGTGGTGCGTTGACATCATCGTCAGTAGGTTCTACTATTGTTGATTATACTTATACAAATGGCGACAATACCTACCAGCGGTTTACTGACAACGGAAACGTAACGGTGGATACTTTTAGCTACTACACCGATAAGCCGGCTGTGCCCATTGACTATTACACATACAACCAATTCCTTCTCTATGGTGCTTATTACCTGAAGAATAAACATCTTGCAAAATCATATCAGTCCGGGCAGAATCATGGTAACTATACCTACGAATTCGATTCTAACGGTAATGTAACCACTCTGTATTCCGACTTTGGAATTGGGAAAGATACGTTGCACTTTACATACACGTGCCCCTAAACAGGTTCATCAGGATTTAGATATAGGAAAATGAACTAAAGCTTTACTTTCATTATATCCAAAAGAATCGAAAGAATCAATAATGTTTGTTTCATAAAAATATTTTCATTTTCTTCATCGCAGTCTTCTGCACTTCGCGTTTAGCTTACGCCTCAAAAGCAGTAAACCCCGTCTGCCCCATGAGGACAGGAAGCTTGTAATGCTGATTTGTATTTTTTATTTCGATGGTTCTCGCGGAATGATAAAAAAATATTTTTAGAAATGTGCGATGAGATAAAAACACGTGATACAGGCAGATGATAAAATAGAATAGCTTAGTTGCAAACATCAGGAGAGCGATTGTTTATAATTTAGAGAGATCATTGATAGAAGGAACTTCTATATCCGCCTATTGGAAACCAAACTTATAAAGTGAACTGTTCAATAAAAATTTCATTTATTTGGTTAATAAAATTTTCGTCGGGAGTTTTATCAAGAACAGATTGCCTGTATAAATTATAATATTCTAAAATTATTTTTTCTGTTTCTAAATCAACTTGCTCCAAGTCTAACATTTTTGCTTTGTTAATATCATTCGGTTCAAACTTTTGAAGTCCATTACCATACTCTCTTCTATTATCTTCAAAAATTTGCCTTGAAACATCTGTCAGGAGGTAGGCAAAAAGTAAATCTGTTTTAGGAGAAGAAAACATGTTTAAGTAAATGCAATGAAAAGTAGTAAGGTTTGACAGCCCAGCCTCGTTGCGAATAAACCGGAGACCGTTACGATTAAAAACTGAAACCCAGATAGGTGATGGCGGTCTGTTTTCCAATGAATACCATGGATTCCTACATGCCGTTAGAAATTTTTTATTCACTCCTTGTTCCACTCCGATTTCTATGTACCGTTTGATATTTGCGTCAGATGGATTTTTCGCATTCAAAAGAAATACTGATTTGTCATTTGTTTTAAGCTCCTCAAAATTATCTTTAGTAAAGAACGAGCTTTTTACATCCACAGCTTTACAGATACAGGGCAAAAGATATTTAGCATCAATTTTATACTCTTGTGCCTTTGACGGGCTAAACGTAAAATATTCGTTGGAGCCTGTTGCTATTCCACGAACAACTTTTCCATAGTTGGCAAACGAAACAAGATGTTTAAATTTAATTGAGTTTTGTTCCTGGTAATATGCCCGCCATTTTATGTCAGGGTTAAGGTTTTTAAAATTTACAATTTGATTCGCTGATAAATGATTGGGATAATTCTCTATTAAGCCTTCAATTTTATGCAAATCATTCAAACTTGTTACATTGCTAAATTGAACCACTTCTGATTTATTGTCATTAGCACAAAGCAATATGGACGCAGTCGTCAAGGCATCATCAAATATATTTTCTTCAAAATTTACAACAATTATGTGGCGTAGCGTTTTACTTTTAATAAGATATGATTTTACTAACGTACCGTAATCAGAGTTAAGAAATTCGGAGGGGATTATATATGCGGCCCTGCCACCTTTATTTAATTGATATATTGATTTTAAAAGAAATAATGAGTAAAGATTTGTAAAACCATTAAGTTTAAAAGATGTTCTTTCTTCAATCTCCTTTAAAATGTTTTTGTTATCATAATCATGGAATTTGAAATAGGGCGGATTGCAAATTATGCCGTCATATTTATTATCCCAATCGTTATATATGTAATCCTTTTGCTGAATATTTACATTTTCATGTTCTTCAAAAATATTCCTTGATTTTTCAAAGATATTTTTGTCAATCTCAAAACCCTTAATGTTTAAATCTTCTCTGCGATTTAATAATGCCCTGGAAAATATACCAAGGCCAAAAGCAGGTTCTAAAACGTTTTTTAAGTTGTTATTTCCTAATAACCATTTTGCCATGAGATCTGCAATAGTAAAGGGAGTAAAAAATTGAGCAAACTTTTTCCTATGCGCCAGGGAAGTAAATTTTGAATATTCACTTTCAAAATCATTTGAAGTTGTATATGTTTTTATTGTCATCATCAAAATTCATTTTCATTTATTCCTAAAATCGAACGTAAATTATTTACATCCAGATATGCTGTCCCACCATTGAACCTGACATGGAAAAGTAATCTGCCACGTCCTAATTTTCTCATTACGCTACTATGATCTGGCATATCAACTTTAAAGGCTACTTCCTGACCTTCTTTGTAGTCAATCTTTACAGTCCACTTATTCTGATTTTTGCTATCTTCATCTCCAATAAAATATTTATTTCCTTCTAATTCAGGAGTTGATATTAACTCCAGTATTTTACGAAATGAAATACCATAAACTTTATCAAAGAAAACCTGAAAATAATAGTGCGGTACATTATAGGTTTCAATCCATTTGAGTACAACTTTTAAATCCTCAACTTTGGGTGTAATACTTAGGAAGTCTCTTTTCTTAAATTCTTTCAAAGCACTGTTCATTTCTTTAATGAGGTCACTTGCAGCTTTGAGTTTTTCTGAACCCCGCCAACCCGGAGCATCTTTAATTTCTAAAACACCGATAGTTTCTTTAGTGATAGCATTGAGGCTTTCAATCCATCCGGCTTTTTGATTAAGTATATCATAATAGTTATCTAACAGGTTTGATTTAAGTTGAAGAACTCTTTCTGTTAATTCAGCCTTTCGCTGTTCCATAAACCGGGCATATTCTTCAACTAAAAATGCACTTGACCTTACTTCAATTCCTGCTTTAGCTAAAGGAACAATTTCGTCCAATTGTTCTTTAGGAAAATTACTTATGTTGTTTCCTCATGCTTCCGAATAAACATCTTTGGAATATAATAAAATATCTGGTCTCTTACCTATAGTTTCTAATTCGTCCTGATATTGTTCATAAAATTCTTCAAAACCAGGTTCACCGGCAATAATATTTTCGGATTTCCCATATTGAACAGCTACAAATTTAGTTGACAATCCATTAATTGCCTGAAGGATTAAATTCTCAGCCCAATCTCCCTGTTCTCTATAGGTAAGAAATTCTGAAAAGGCCTGTGTAGGAGGCCTGCCTCTTTTCCGTTCAATTGTCCAATCTATAATTGTTGTCGGTATTTTTTGTATCAATTCTCTAATTTCCTCGTAGTAACTCATTTATTCTGATAAGTTTAGTAGATCTGCAACATAAAGTTTTTGTCTTGCTTTGTAACAGTAGGTTATTAACGATTTACTCAGTCAATTGTAAATTAGAAGGATTAAATTTAGAACGAGAGCTACCGGAAAATTTGGTCGCCTCACGGGGATGAAAATATTTTCAGGCTCTTCATCGCAGTGTTCTGCATTTAGCTTTATCTCTCAAAAGCAGTAAACCAACTTATAATGCAGATTTGTATTTTCCTGCCTTCGGCCTTATGCCTTCTGCATTCGCGCGGAATGAATCAAAAATATTTTTAGAATGTTTTACGAGACAAGAATCCGTGATTCGGGTAAATGATAAAATAAAATGTTCTGAGTTAAAAACTTTAGGGCAGGAGAGTTTTTTAAATTTAAAGCACAACGGAAAACGGATGGCAAATTGGTAAAGACACTTTCTTCTGTAAAACCGGGATTGGAATAAGGTGGAAATTCAATTATAGCCAGCAAAAAAAATGGTACTTTTGATTTGCCTGGCACCAAATATAACCTTTGGCAAAACCCAAATGCCTTTTTTATCATCGCTACGAATGACATTAGGAATTTAAACAATCATCTTAGTAACCTGGCAATAAATAAGTGCAAAACTTTTAATAAAAAGGACGTGAAATTATATTTACACAATACTATTAATAAATACTTTATAAATTATGACTACAGAAGAAAATAAAAAAATTATGAATTACTTTATTGAGGAAGTAATCAATAATAAAAACTTAAATGCTGCCGATACTATTGTAGCAGAAGATTTTACTGAAGATGTTCCTTTTCCCGGCCAGGAACCTGGGAGAGAAGGATTAAAATTTGTCCTTAATTCAATGTTTACAGGATTTCCCGATATGAAATGGACGGTGCATGAACAAATTGCAGAAGGTGAAAAAGTGGTAACCAGGTTTACCTGGACAGGAACTCATAATGGTGTCTTCATGGGAATACCTCCAACTAATAAAAGAGTTGAAGTATGGGGAGTAGTTATTGATGTGGTAAAAAACGGATTGTTTTCTGAAAGCAGAATAATAATGGATAATATTGGATTACTGAAACAATTAGGTGTTATGCCTTAACCTGAAAATAAATAAAAGCGTTTCAGCCGGCAGAAGTATCGCCCGGACTGGCGCAGGTCTCCCGACATGTGACTGTTCGTTACTAATCCTGATGAAAATCCGGCTCTTTCCGGATTTGTAAAGCACCCGATTGATTGGAAGTATAGTAGTGCCATTGATTATTATACTGAAGAAGGAAAGGGGCTATTGGAATTAGTAAGATTGGATTGAGAGTTGTATTTATTTGAAAGCTGATTTTATCAAATGAAAGCTAAGTAACGCTCATGCACAGGTCAGGAGACCTGCGCCAGAGCGAAATTTGAGGTTTTGATGTTGGGGTAGCAAAATAAATTTGAATTAATAACTGATATTGATAATTTCAAAAATCCTTTCTTTCCTGGCCAGTTTCAAAATGGCGGTGCCTCCCACCTTTTTATTAAGAAGTATTCTTGCAAGGGGTGAAATAAACGAGATTTTTCCTTTGGATATGTCTGCTTCATCTACGCCTACAATTTGATAGTGTTGCAGCTTTGGTTGTTTATTTTCTTTTAGGGTAAATGACGCGCCGAAGCGGATTTCATCCGGTGGCTGTTGGTCCGTTTCTATAATTTTTGCCATAGCAATCCGGGCGTTCAGCAGTTGTAATTTTGAGTTGATAAAATTCGATTGGATCCGTCTTTCTTTCTCGTCAGTAATATCCAATTGATCTCTTTCATCAGTCATCGTTTGTCGTTCAGCTAACAAAAGATCCATCCCATTTGGAGTTACATAATTCGTGGAACCCTCAGGCAAAAAAGCCCTTGGCGGTACCATCGGTACATCTTCCTGGTCATCTTCTTTTACATGTCCTCTACTCATGGTTTATCTGTTTTTTGCGCTGGTGCATTAAATATATTGCCAACTACAAGAAGGTTGCCAATCTTGGGAATATATTAGCTTAAGTTAAGAAAATAATGGGGTCTTCAGTAAACTGAGAAATAATCGGAATTTCTATTTTTAAATCTTACTTGTCCTCAGTTTGCAAACTCAGGACAGCGGGGCTTCAATGTCATTTTTATTAGCTAAAGTTATTATTGTTGTCAGAAGAAGTTAAAGTCATATTTCAAACCTTGTAAATCATCGAATAACTCTTTGCCATAAATGCCTTTTTCTTTTAAATGTTTAAATAATGTTTTTTCTGTATTAGCCATATTTCTGAAAACTGTATACCATTTTATTTTATAAACAATTATAACTGGTTCTTTCAGATAAATAGAATTAGAACTAATTTTGCTTTCTAAATAATCTTCAAAACTGTGAGTGCGGTTGTGATTATCAAAAAACAAAAAACACCCTTGTTGCTTTTTGAGATTATATATTTCATTTCCTGATTTAGGATTTAAATCTAAAAATGCTATAGGATTTTCTCTGTTATCAAAAACATACTTTGCATTATCAGAATGGTATAAAAAAGCTCCATTTTTATCTATAATATTTTCAATCCCAACATCTTTTAAGATTTCACAATTAAGTTGGTAAATTGATGCGTAACAGTCTTCCGGATATATTAAAGGATACCCCAAGTTATCATATTGACTTCCACTAAAACCCTTGATAGATGAAATAGCAAAATAAAGAGCAATAAATGGATTAAATGTAAAATCAATTAGGCAGGTTGGCACTTGATAATGCTGGAGAAAATAAAGCTTTTGTAATGCATTAAAACTATTTAATTGAGTTTTCGTAACTCCAAGATATTCTGAATAATAACTCCTAAATATGCTATTCTCTAATTGCTGATTGACAAACTCAAAAAATGATAAATTCCATTCGGAATAGTACCTGTTAAAGGATGATGTCAAATTCCATGGAATAAACTTTTGATTTTTATCAATATCATTCGATTGACCTCGAAATATATAAGGACTATTAGAACTATCTAAATTAAAGTTTTCAAATTTTTTTAGATATTCTTGCCACTTTATTTCTTCATAAAAAATAGCTTTCATTTTTCATAAATTTTATTTGTTTGCTTCTGCAAAATTATTTTAATGTTTTTTTCGTACGAAGAATAGAACTCTCACAATAATTTTATAGGATTATATCTTAAAGATAAGAAGCAAATCAATATTTATTTGGTCATAATTAAATAGTTAAATATCGAAGTCAATTGAACCAAAAACTGATATATCAATATCATTTCCAGAAAGCTTTATTTTCTTTAAAATAGGTTCAGTTATAGAATCGCCAAAGCAGTCAGCAAAAAGTTTTGCTTTTAGATTCTTTTTTTTTGACTTCTCACCTAGCTTATGGAATAAGTACGCCATAGAAAAATGCCCCATTACATCTGCTGCCTGGATAGCGAAAGATTTAGTGTCACTCAAAAAAGAAATCCCGTTTTTTATCAACAGTGGTGAGTCTTTATATTCAGAAACAACTCTGTAGTTATTATAGAAGTTGTATATAATTTCTTCAGCATAATTTTGCTTTTCTGAAAATAATTTTGTCTTCTTTATTATATTTTGTTTATTACTATCATTATCAATTTCTAACCGAAATTGATAATCGCGTCCAAAACGTTGAAGCACTTTTAAAAGTAATAGTAAATAACTAGCTTCTGGTTTGTAGTGCTTTAAAAGGCCTAACTCATTTGGTCTAACTTGTTTAAAATATTCTTCAATTTGATTACGACAATACAAATCAAAAGCTATTTTTTGCTTTAAACTTAGTAGAGTGCTCGATCTTAGTGAGGGGAAATTTGACTCTGTATATTTTTTAATTAGTGATAAGAATTTGTTGTATTCTTCGCTTTGATTTTCATTAAATCTTTTTCCGTGAAATGACTTTAGCTTGCCAGAAGTTATTAAGATTTGATTTGCCTCAAATGAAAATTGTTTATACGCATTTTCGGGCAAACAAAAGAAACACCAACCAGCTGATTTTTTAGTTTCGCTGGCGAATTCATCAATTCCAATGATAAGTTGATTTGTAATATTTTTATCTCTCATTTTTTGACATGATCTTCATATATAATCGCATTAGTGTACCCATCATAAAAGCTCATCGTTACATTGTCTATTATTAAATTAGTTTCCGCTTTAAACCCAGTAAACCAAATTATAATCCAAATTCCTATTTCCCCCTACATCTCCCCCAAATATTTATGCACAAAACTTATTGCCATAGAACCTTCGCCCACAGCGGAAGCTACGCGGTTCATGGCGCCGGCGCGCACATCGCCTGCGGCAAAGATGCCGGCACAACTTGTTTCCAGGAGGTAAGGATCGCGCTCCAGCTTCCATATTTTTTTATATTCCTCATAATGCTGCAGATCGCGGCCGGTTTCAATAAAGCCTTTATCATTTTTGATAATTTCATCATCCAGCCAATCGGTAAAAGGTTTGGCGCCAATGAAGATGTATAAGGCAGCGGCGCCTTCCGTATAGACTTCACCGTTAGCGGTATTTTTAATAACCAATTGCTCTAAGTGGTCACCGCCTTTGGCTTCCACCACTTCGCGGTTTACACACACGGTGATGTTTTCTACCCCCTTTATCTGGTCTATTAAATAGGAAGACATGGTGTAGGATAAGCTGTCTTTGCGGATCAATATATTTACCTGCTTAGCAAATTTGGAAAGATACATCGCGGCCTGCCCGGCAGAATTACCGCCGCCAACAATAAACACATTTTTATTTTTGCAGGCAGAAGCTTCTGTATTGGCCGCACCATAATAAATGCCGGCGCCTTTGAACTGCGCAATGCCCGGCGTGGTGAGCTGGCGATAATCAACGCCCGTGGTAATGACAATAGCTTTGGCCATAATCACTTTATCATCGCCCAAAATAATCTTCTTATAATTGTCCTGCACTTCAATGGCTTTTACGAAATGCGGCGTGAGAAAATCAGTACCGAATCTTGCTGATTGGGTCATGGCCCTGCGCGTAAGGTCGGCACCGCTAAGGCCCGTAGGAAAACCCAAATAATTTTCAATCCGCGAGCTGGTGCCTGCCTGTCCGCCGGGGGCTTTTCTTTCTATCAATAATGTTTTCAACCCTTCAGACGAGCCATACACAGAAGCCGCCAAACCCGCAGGCCCGGCGCCTATGATTACCACATCATATACCTCGTTTTTTACGTCAGGATTTAAACCAATACGTTTCGCTACCTCCATAATATGCGGGCTAAGCAACATCGTTCCGTCTTCAAAAAAAACAGCCGGCAAATCTTTGGCTTCCACTTTATTGATTTGTAATATTTGCTTTCCTTCTTCGTCCGTTGCTTCCAGCCATTGATAGGGAATTAAGTTGCCCGATAAAAATTCTTTGATCTCGTGGCTCTTCGGTGAAAATTGGTACCCCACCAATTTGATGCCTTTAAAATCAGGGCGGAAATCGTTTTGCCAGTCGTCCAGCAAATCATTGATCACGGGAAATAATTTTTCTTCCGGCGGATCCCACGGTTTGGTTAAATAATAATCGAGCCTTACATTATTAATGGCTTTGATGGCGGCGTCTGTATCAGAATACGCGGTGAGCAACACTTTCTTGGCGTCATCATAATAGTCCATTGCTTTTTCTAAAAAATCTACGCCTTCCATTTCGGGCATACGCTGGTCGGAGATGAACATGGCCACCGACTCGCCTTTGTTTTTTAATTCGAGCAGGCTATCCAATGCTTCTTTGGCAGAGGAGGTGCTGAGGATGCGGTAATCCTGGCGGTATTTATTTTTCAAATCGCGGGTGATGGCGCGGAGTACCTGCACGTCATCGTCTATTACAAATATGATTGATTGGTTCATAATAATATTTTGAAGAAGCCACGAACCTGCCTTTGCCGGCAGGCAGGTTTCACGAATTAACACGAATTTTTTTGTTGGCCACGAATTGCACAAATGGACACGAATTTTTTTATTAGCCACGGATTACACGGATTTATCCGTGGAAATCCGTGTAATCCGTGGCAAAAAGCGTTTGAGCTTTAGCTCAAATTGAATCATACACAACTTGTCTTGTCCCGTTATTCGGGATTTCTTTCCGGCGGTCACGGCAGCACAAATTATTCGTGTCCATTTGTGCAATTCGTGGCAAAAAAAATTCATCACATCGGAAGACAAATTTCAAATTCAGTGGCGCCGGGTTCTGATTTTACTTTTACCTCACCGTTATGTTGCGTCATGATGCGGGTAACCACGTCAAGGCCTAAGCCTGAGCCTTTGCCCATTTCTTTGGTGGTAAAAAACGGGGCAAAGATATTTTGTTTTATGTCTTCCGGAATGCCGGGGCCATTATCGGTAATCGTTATTTTCACAAACCGCGCATCATGCGAAGTGGTTATTTCCAGTTGGCCTTTGCCGTTTATTTCCATCGCATCAATGGCGTTGTCAATGATGTTGGTCCATACCTGATTCAACTCTCCCGGAAATACTTTTATTTTTGGAAGAGAGGCATCATAATTTTCGATAACCGTTATGTTCCCTTTGCGTAATTTATAATTCAGCATCGTCAACGTGTTGCGGATGCCCGCATGAATGTCGGTCAATTGCCTGTTGGCATCTTTATCCATGAAAGTAAAATTCTTAACCGCGCCCACCAGGTCTGAGATGCGTTCTGAAGAAGTGCGGATATCCTCCGCCATTTTATTGGTGACGAGATAATTGCTCACCCACTCGAGCAACACAGGCAGGTGTTCCGACGTGGAGCAGGCTTTAAATACATCTAATTCGTCGGTGGTAAAACCGCGTTCTACCAATCCTTCGGGATCAGTGTCTTTTAAATTATTATCATCTAACCATTCAGTGAGTTCATCTTCAAGACCGGCTTTTTGCATCATGGATAACACCGGAGGTTCGGTCGCTATTTTATGGATGATAAGATTATTGATCGTTTCTATTTTTTCCGGTTCTATTCTTAAATTAGCAATGTGCTTAAATAATTTTGGCAGCTGGCCTACCTGCGTTTGTAACAAGGCGGCAGCGCGGGATATAGCCGCCGCCGGATTGTTGAGTTCGTGCGCAAGCCCCGCAGATAATTTACCAAGCGCAAACATTTTTTCATTCTGTTGTTGTATGGAAGTGAACTCCCGCACGCGGCTCAGCATCATGTGTACCAGGGCTTCTATTAATTCGTAATGAGTTCCAAATCCTTCTATCAGTTTATCTTTTGAACATTTGAAAACCCATGACCTTTTCAGCGCTTCGCAAAATGCGGGGGAGAAAGTAGCGCGCGAATATGGAAGGTAGCCTGTAACCTGTCCCGGATCAAGAATACGCAATTCCTTTTCCTTTCCGGATTGTATGGAACAAATTCTCATCTTCCCATCTAATACAATGTAGGCGGTAGTTACGGGATCGCCCGCATTAAACAACATGTCGCCCTCTTCTGTTTCTACCGTTTCTCCCTGGCTGATCAGCCATTGTAATTGTTCGTCAGGAACGTGTTGAAATTCTTTTACAATTTTCAGGTCTTCTATAGTAAGCTCTTTCATTGAATGAAACAATTTTTTTTAGCAAGGTATGTATTGCAGGGAATACAAAAAATATTTTTGGCCTGATAATTATCGGATCATTTCTCTGTACAAATTATTGGTGATTGCGGAGCTGCCAAACAATTATCACGAACATCAATAACAAAAGCATATTTTCTTTCTCTTATTTATCACCTGTACCTGGGATATGAATTGTGGAATGAATAAAAAATTGATGCATACAGTAAACAAACAATTCGGATGGTTTATGAAACTTAAAATGTTTTGCTTCCTTTATCTCTTATCACTAAATTGAGTACGAATTTGTTA
>DASSHD010000574.1:0-3464 GCA_035693085.1 Hanamia sp.
TCCGGCGGCAATATTGCTAATTACAAAATTTCCTTTATTGTCAGAAATGGCTCCATTAATGGGCTTTTTTGAGTTCCCCGAAAAGATGGAAATTGTTGCATATTCCACCGGCAGGCGGGAAACTGAATCTATTAATTTTCCTTTAATCTTAAAACGGGTACTTGAAGGTTTTTGGGCGAGTACGGATAAACTTAAAATACAAAAAACGACAGGTAAAAATATTCTCTTCACAATTCAGGATTTTAACACGCGCAAAGGTATAGTGAGAATGTTTATGAAATATACGTAAAGAAAAAAATAACTTAAATATATTAAAACTGCTCAAAGCATTGGATAAAGTCATTGATCTTTATTGCTTCCTGCAACCTTTTATCAATAAAACAAAGAGGGTAGAATTTTTAATTGAGTTGTATAATAAGTTCACGAGCGGGATGTTTGGAAAGGGGAAGAAGAAGTGACTTTTAGAAAAAGATTTACCAGGTTATGTATAATGCAGTAAACAAATAAATTCCGGTGATTTCTGTTTTAAGATTGTAATTATGCCATCAAAGAAATTCATCGGCATCCTTATAAAACCTGTACCACTTTTTTTGTAGCGGATCAAAATAGTCAATCGCCGGCTTGCCTATTTCCAATTTATAATCAAAAGGAGGATACCCTGGAACAAAATATCCGGGGTAGAAGTAAGAAAAATTTTCCTGTTTGCAATACTGTAACTTTTCATAGATCATGTATTTACCCAAACTGAATTTTTTATATGCCGGATCATAAACCGAACAAATGCCGGCTGCACTCTTATTGCCAAGATCAAAGCAGCCGGTACCAATCAATATGTCACCGTCATAAACGTTTATCATCTGTGTATTATAAACATTGAAATCACTTTTGCCATATAGCAGTGAATGCAGCGATGAGGCGCACTCAAACGAAATACCTTCTTTATAAGAATTGTATAATGCCTCATGCTCAGGTGTTATGACCAATGTTTTTATTTCAGTCCTGAATCTTTTATTTTTCCGGGATAATGTTTTATATTTTTTATCCGGCTCAAAATCGTGTAATCTTACCCGTAACCAAATCGCATTATATTCCTGATCATTAAAATACAAAGTGTTAGTTGTAAAAATGGTTTGCTGTATCCTGAACCATCCAAGCGACAGGAAAATATCTAACTGTGCGGGTTTAAGAGAGGAAAGTTCTGTTACATTTGAATTCAAGGAAATAATTTTTCAATAAATATAAAAGAACTTTTATAATACTACGTAAGTTATGGCTAATTAATATTTTGATGTGCTATGAAAATTATTTCCCCTGTTCCATAGGAACATTTCGTGGGTAGCAATGATTTATAAATTTTGGATTTCGTTCCGTAGGAACGTTTTGTGCTAAATGAGTTCCTTAAAAATGTATTGCTCATCATATTCTACCTCAAATAACTTTAGTATTTTTCTGTATTCATTTAAAAATGTTTCCTTTCTGTGATGTATTTCCTGATTTTGAACATACCGTATTACATCAGGCACATGACTTTTTGAATAGGAAAAGGCGCCATAGCCATCTTGCCAACTGAATGAACCCTTGCAAAATTTTTGAGCTTTGATCCACTTGCTACTTTCTGTTTTTACGTTTTGAACCAAAGCAGAAATTGATTGATGAGGGCGCATTCCAATAAAAATATGAATGTGATCAGGCATACTATTTATTTGTAACATCTTGTGGTCATTCTTCTGAAAAATACCGGTTATATATTTATGTAAATCTTCCTTCCATTCTTTATGTATGAGTGCAGCACGATATTTCACAGCAAAAACAAACTGTATGTGTAATTTGGTATAAGTATTTGGCATAAGAATTTTTTGCTTATTAATTTGTTGTAAAATAAGGCAAATTGCACAAAACGTTCCTACGGAACGAACTGCTACATTGCAAACTATTTTCTACCCGCGAAATGTTCCTATGGAACAGAAAACCTTATTTCTGAGAAATTATAGAAAAAAAATATACAATCGAATTGAATGCTGTATTAAGTTCCAGCACATCAAAATATTAATTAACCTAAGTTATTGTTTCAGCCAGTTAAAATATTCTTCGTACAGTTCAGGCGACAGTATTTTTAATAGCTTACGGTAATGGATACCCGATTTCATATCGTTGTTCTGTAAAGATTTATTAGCTTCTCCCAACAAATGATAAATCTGTAAGGCTTTTTCATGTTTTTCATCACATGCAGGTATTTCATCAGAAAGACTAACGAAAGATAAAACTTTCCTTAGCCAGCCATAAGCAGGCGCCATAGCAGGACCAACAGATTCAATAATTTCCTTTAATTTTTTATTTTCAATTCTATTGATCAAAGTGTGATCAGGATGATGCAGCAAAAGCCACGCATAATTGTTGTTGGCTTCGCTTCTGTTACCATTGAGCCATTGTGCCTGTGCGAGGTAATAAAGCAATAATTGCCTTCGGGAGAAATAGCTTAGATATTCTGAAATAAAATCTTCCGCTTTTTGAAAATCGCCGGTTTCTAAAAGCAGGTCAAAAGCAGTTTCTATATTTTTCAAATCCATATCTTCCACTGCATACATAAAGCCGGCAATATGCACCAAAATGGCTTTTTTAAATCTTGCCATCTGTGGAATGAAATGAAAATGTATGTAGTTGGATAATAATCCGGCGATATATTCTGAGTGGCTTTCAGTGGAGTTAGAATGTGTAACGAACCCGGATTCTTGTTGTAAATGAGCTTGCCAATATTCACAGCCGAAAATGAGATTTTGAATGTGTTCTTTTTCTCCAATACCCGATTGTAATGCCTCTTTGAATTTTAGTTTGGCCTCTTCCAAATCTAATGTAGCAAGGCAATGATATCCCGTTTCTAAAGCTTCGTTATCCCACAATGATAGTTGCTGTACCATCTGAATGTGTTATTTTATCCAAGCGCCTTTAATATTTCTTCACTATGAATTTTTGAATTTGGCTTTTTAAATATTTTAAAAATCACTCCATTTTCATCTATTAAAAAAGTAGTGCGTTGAAGCCCCATGTACTTTCTTCCATACAAATTCTTTTCGCCCCAGACTCCATATTTATCAATGATCTTTTTTTCAGGATCTTCTAATAAGGTAAAAGGAAGATCATATTTTTCTTCAAACTTTTTATGCTTCTTCGCATCATCAGGGCTTACGCCGAGAACTACTAATCCAGCTTTTTTTAAATCAGCATAATTATCACGTAGATTGCATGCTTCGATAGTACAAGTGGGTGTATCATCTTCAGGATAAAAATAAAGTACTACTTTTTTGCCACGAAAATCTTTTAATGAAACGTTATTTCCATTCTGGTCTTTTGTTTTGAAATCAGGCGCTTTTTGGCCTTCGGTTAAGTGTGTCATTTTAGAATTTTTTTATCTTGTAAAGTGTAATGTTCTTTCCGCCCTGTTTCCTGCTTCATCTTCTACTGAAATT
>DASSHD010000575.1:0-4473 GCA_035693085.1 Hanamia sp.
GCCGCTATATCTAAGAATCCTAGTATATTATCTTTGTGATATCTGGCCTGTGCATCCACATTTGATTCAAATAATGCTCTTCTGTCTTCCCTGTAATCACCCTGACGAAGTTCCCTTCCATAAACATCAGCAGAATAAGGAAGTTTTTCAGAATTGAACATGTCATAAGCTGTCATACTCGGCCTGAATTGAAAATCAATATTATCATTTAGTTTATAATTCAGAGACAAATAACCATATTCATTATTTTGATGATGGCCCCTTAGCCATTCATAAGACATAAACCAGGGATTGTTATACCTATAGTACTCTTCATAATTTTGCTGAATACCCACTTTCCCGGGTTGCCAGTAATTGCGGATGTTAGGATCATTCACGCTCCAGTCTGCTGCAGACCATAGAATTATGTTGTATATGATACTGTTTGGACCATAACCAACGTCCGGAACATTTGGTGTAGATTGCCTGCTATAGTTTAAGTAGGATGTTAAGGTTAATTTTTTATTGAATCTTTCTGTAAGGCTTGCTGTAAAGTTTCCATTATTCAATTTGGTATTTGGAACAATTCCCTGTTGATAGGTATTTCCCAGTGAAAAGCGAAAATCTGTTTTTTCCGTTGATGAAGCAACGGAAATGCTGTTAGACTGAATAAGACCCGCTTGTAAAAAATGTGGAAGATTATTTTTGCCTCTTGCAACAAATGGAGTTGGCTTTACATGACCAGAATACTGAGTTCCATCAGCAAATGTGGTGACGTAAGTTTGAGTGGGATCATATTCTCCATCGTATTGTGGGATTAACTGGCCTCTGAATTGAGGGCCCCATGCATCATAGTCATAGTCATTAAGGCCAACTCCTACGGCCCCACTTCCAAAGTAGGAATCCGGACTGGAACCTCCCCCACCAAACGCGTATTTACCGTTATCACCAGGCCCGTATGTATCATTATATTTGGGTAACGCGATAAATCCTTTATTGATCTGTGTACTTGAATTAAATGACACTACCGGCCCTTCTTTTGCTTTTGCTCCTTTTTTGGTAGTAATAATAATAGCCCCGTTCTTCCCCTGAAAACCATATAAAGCAGCGGCGTTTGGCCCTTTTAATACAGTGAAAGTTTCAATATCATCTGGATTTAGATTATAGGTGTCTGTGCTTATCGGCACGCCATCAACTACAAAGAGAGGCCGGTTATCTGAACCATCCTCTCCACGAATAATTACATCCGGAGAATGTCCAATCTCCTGGTTTATATTAATCTCAAGCCCTGCTGCATTCCCTTTTAGCGAATTTACCGGGTCTGCTGACCTCGCTTTTGTTAAAGTGGCCGCATCAATTGTTTGTATAGCATATCCCAGTCTTTTTGCTTCTTTCCTAATACCTGTTGCTGTTACTACTATTTCATTTAGTTGTTGAACAGAAGAAACAAGTTGAATAGTAATATTTCTTTGCGAAGAATTAACTTCTACACTGTTGTACCCAACAAATGTTGCAAGAATTTTGCTGTGCTCCGGAACATTCAAAGAAAAATTTCCATTTGCATCAGTAGTTGTTCCAACGTCAGAATTTTTTACTGAAATACTGACTCCGGCAAGAGGCGACTTAGTACCGGCATCAATAACCTTTCCCTGAATTTTATAAGACTGGGCAAAAGTGGCAAACATCCCAAATACAACGACCAAAAAGGTCAGGATAACTTTTCGTGCATAATGAAAAGAAGATTTCATAATTAGTTAAGTTTTAGGAAGAGAGTTGATAATGTTGTTTAGTAATAGTAAATAAATGTTAAGACAAACTTAAATAACTTTTAGCAATTATTTCACAAATGCTAAAATTTCACGCAAACGATTGCGTAAAGATAGTTGTGTTAATACTTGTAATTTAATACTACGAAAGGAATGGCAGAATTTTCAGAAATATTTTGGCGGCTTTAAATATTTAGTATTTATATACAATCAGTTATTTAGTATTTATATACAAATAATAATTCTAGTATTTAAAGTGTAAAGGAAGAAAATTTTAAATCATTGGAGCTATGCCCCATTAATATTAAAGAAATAAACAACTAAAATAAGCGCTTCAACTTCTCCAATATTTGATGGTTTGTGCCCCATCCGCCCATCAAAGAAAATAGAATCGCCTTCTTCCAATGTATATGTTTTATTATTTATAAAATATTCGGTTTTCCCACGAATGATATATTTATACTCCAAAGCATCCGTTTTTACAAGATGATTTCTTTTAGCCCCTTTTTCTAATCGCAGCAACACAAAATCAACAGGATGTCCATTAATTGTGCTGGTCATAATCCGTTTGTAGTGGAATCCCTTTGCAGGCTCTTTTTCAAAAACTTTATAATCCTTTTGCTTTTTAATTTCGATTTTAGAAGAGGCTGTATTATTATTCTTAATATCCTTAAAAAAATCATTCACATCAACATTCAGGGATTGAATGATACTCATCAATACAAACAGTGATGGTACAGTCCGGTTATTTTCAATTTGCGAAATTAATCCTTTACTCACATTGGCTTTGTCAGCCAGTTTCTGAATGGTAATATTTTTTTGCTTACGTATCTCCCTAATGTTACTGGATACCTGTATCAATAAATCATCCTGCATAAAGATTCATTTTTTTGTTTAAATTAATACATCTGTTTTAATTTTCAATCTTTCTTTTTTATCAGATCATAAAATAAGCGGGTTACACCACAAATTTCCATTACCAATACAACACCTGGTAAAAGGGTCGTAGTAATAAATAAAAAAACGGATTATTTGTTCGTCCACTGTATTAATTGCTTTCTGACACTCGCTACTTACTTCCTGCTTCTATTTAATTTATTTCTATTGCTAAAACTTCTCCTTCACGAACTACTTCCACACCAGTAAAATTAATTTCAGTGCGCCCTTCGGAATGTGTGATAATCGCTGGTATCTTTTTATTTCCAACAGAACAATTTACTTTATTGGCTTTCATTCCTTCTGCCGGTTGCAAAGAAATCTTTTGCAAAGAAAGCGTTCCTTTTTTAATATGAATCTTTGCCAGTAGCCTTTGCCGATTTTGGTGTTGTTCAAAAGTGCCCCATCCTTCGGCGGCTGTGAAAGGCGCTTTAAAATTTTCAGGATGTATTTTTGGCGCAAACCCAATGTAACCTCTTGGGCCATTGTATTCAAAACCGCAGGCGGTAATAAATGTACCATAGCTTGCCATAGCCCGCGCATAATGATCGCTGCATTCTATCTCATTATAAGGATTGCGTTTGGTGGCATGATAACGGTCATGGATACTTCTTGTCAGCACAAGGGATTCTTTCACCATTCCCTCGGCCATTAAGTGCGAAGCCACCTGGTGTTCAAAACCGCTCATACATTCATTGAAATAGCCTGCCTGCCAGGTGATATCCTTTCCATACGGATCAGTATCGTTGCGTGGGTTGGTATCCATTAACATGCCGCCTTCACCGGATAATACATACGGACGACCGCCTTTGTGGTGAGAAATATACGGCCCTACATCAGGCATAAAATTATATTTCCATAAAGACTTTAATGCCGACAGCATTTTTTCTTTGTCCAATATTCTTCCCAGCCCTACCTGGTATGCATATGATTGTCCAAACACCTGGTCAATAAGACAGGTATCATAAGAACCTAAATATTTTTTACCTTCTTTTCCCGGCACCTGTATAAAATATTCTCCATTAAATAATTTATCTTCTATATTCTTCTTTCCTGTTAAAAAACGTTCATGGCATATTTTCGCAAAGGCATCGTCATTCATTGCCAGCGCCATCTCTTCGCCCGCTCTCCATGCTGCCAGGCACAAACTGCTTATCCAGGATATTTCTCCATACCAGGCTGCATCTAAAGTATTCGGTTGTGCGCCATCAATAATACCGTCTTTGTTGGTATCATGATTGAGAATAAATTCAACCGCTTTTTTTATATGTGGCCAATTGGTCTGTAAAAACGAATTATCTTTCGACATCTGGTGTTCGCGGTAAATTCTTAATACGGTTCCTGCCTGCCCATCAATTGCTTCTCCCGTGCCTTCACCGCGATAGCCAATCTCTCCTGTTTGTTCATTAAAAGCCAATCCCAAATCCACCCTTTCGCGGGTATCACGTTCTATTTCGGGAAAGGTTCTTGCAACCGCTTGAGCATATTGCCATACGTGTGTACAGGTGCCTTCGCAACAGCCTACACCTTCCCACGACCAGAAACGTCCTGTGCCAAACCGGTGACAGGTGGTGGTTGCAAGAGTGGAAGTATTACTGAAAGTTCTTTCTAAAAACCAGTGTGGTAAAGTAGAATCCTGCCAGGTATCGCGCCATAATTTTGTATCATGTTCCAACTGTTGAAAATGTTTTCCGAGGTATTGGGCTACTTCAAATGCGTCTTTAAATTTTTTGGAATAATAATTTCCGGCCTGTGCATCTTTCACTTTTAAATCTGTATTAGGAAAATGCCA
>DASSHD010000576.1:0-5670 GCA_035693085.1 Hanamia sp.
GAATTGTATCACGCTTTTTTTTATGGCTATACCAAAAAGCAATGGGGATGCGAGCCTTCCCAATTACCTGCTTCTATTTTAAAAAGAATTCCTGTACGGTTTAATTATAACGATAATTATCATAATAATATTTATACGGGAATACCGGTAGATGGCTATACTCATTTGATAGAAAAATTATTGGATCATCCTTCGGTTCATGTAAATCTTAATAAAAAATTTCATCCATCGGAAAATGGGAGTGAATATGACCATATTTTTTATACCGGGCCAATTGATGCATATTTTAATTACGAATTTGGCAGGCTTGGCTATAGAACAGTAACCTTTGAGTCGTCAATTCACATTGGCGATTACCAGGGTCTAACTCAGATGAATTATTGCGATGAAAATATTCCTTATACCCGCATTACCGAGCACAAACATTTTACTCCATGGGAAGAACATGAAAAGACTATCATCTTTAAAGAATTCAGTAAAGAAACCGGTGAAAATGATATCCCATATTATCCTAAAAGGCTTAAAGAAGACAAAATCTTATTAAACCAATACCGTCAAAAAGCCGAAACACTTTCTAACGTTTCTTTCCTGGGAAGATTAGCTACTTACCGTTATATGGATATGCATCATGTAATTGGAGAAGCATTGGAATTTTCTGAAGTTTTTTTACACGCATTTAGATCAAAAAATAGCCGTCCGGTTTTCCCTAATATTGAAAAATAATCCTTCTGTTCCGGCAATAATCCCATTTCTTTTAGCGTTTCATATAGAGTACCCAATTTTAACTAAACGTCCAAAATTCCTACTCTTATGGAAAAGGTTATTGCTGTGGTTGTAACCTACAACCGACAGGTATTATTATCTGAATGTATTGCGGCATTAAGAAATCAAAGCCGTACAATAGACAAAATTCTTGTAATCAATAATGGTAGTAATGATAATACAGAAAATTGGCTAAAACAGCAGAAGGACATAGAATTTTTTACACAAAAAAATATCGGCTCAGGAGGAGGGTTTAATAAAGGAATTCAATTAGCTTATGAAAAGGACTATGATTGGATTTGGTTGATGGATGATGATGGTTTTCCAAAAGAAGATGCACTTGAGAATCTTTTAGAAGATGCCGATGAAAAGTTATGCTTGCGCAATTGTGCTGTAATTAATAAAAAAGATAAAAATAGTTTTGTTTGGAAAACGGGCAACTATAGGGGAATAGATGAAGTAAACGAACAAAGAATCCAAAATTTCGCACATCCTTTTAACGGCACATTACTTCATAAAGAAATTATTAAGAAAGTAGGATTACCCAAAAAAGAACTTTTCATTTGGGGCGATGAAACAGAATATTATCACAGGATCATCACCAAATACAAAATCCCTTTTTATACAAAAACCAATAGTATCCACTATCATCCGGCAAGCGCTTATTCTTATAAAAATGATTGGGATTATAATAGTAACTGGAAAATGTATTATTATGTACGCAACAGGTTTCATATTCTAAAAACCAAATTCAGCAAAAGCCGTTTCATTGCATTGATGGTTTATATAGCCTTTTTAATTTCATTTTCGGGTCTGATCATTCTATTTCAAAAAACGGACAAGTTCAGAAAATTAAGTTTTATTATATGGCCTGTGAAAGATGCGCTTACCAACAATTGCGAAGCTACTCCTTCAATAATACTGCAGAGGTTAAATTCTTCACATAAGTATAATTTAATTCATTATTTTCAATTTCAGTTAAAGATGATAAAAGGTTCTGCTCCTCATTCTTCACATCCTTCTCTTACTAAATTAAAGGAAGCTGCATAAAAGGGAATGGGATAATCAGAATGATTTTTTAAACTCATTGCAAGATGAATTATGTTGACTTCGTATTAGCCCCAATTTATATTTTTCTGCTCTATCTTTTTTTCAGAAGAAAAAGGAAAAAATATAAAGATCCATTATTACAAAAATACCACCGGCAAGGTTTCTGGATAAAAATATTTGCAAGCATTTTATTCATTCTATATTATACTTACCTTGCTGAAGGAGATTCTACTGCATTATACCAATTAGAAGGCAATAACCTTTATCACCTTATTTTAAATAACAGCAATAATTTAAAATTTATTTTTCATAGAGGAAAAGACTTTGATCTTTCCCTGGTTAAAGCTGTAGAAAATCAAGGTTATTTCAGGGACGAAAGCAATTTCATGATAATCAGGCTTGACGCTCTTTTTTCATTTATTACTTTTGGTAGTTATGCAGTAATCAACTTGTTATTTGCCTGCCTTGCTTTTTCAGGTTTATGGAAATTATTCAAATTTTTTTATGAGCAATATCCCAAATTGCATAAACAATTTGCTATTTCAATTTTATATTTCCCAACTTTAGCTTTCTGGAGTGCCGGATTACTAAAAGATACTTTATGTATCGCTGCAATCGGATGGCTTACTTATGCTGTTTATGGATTACTCTACAAAAGAAAATCAATTGTAAAAAATTCTATCATTATTTTCATATCGGTTTATTTTCTTGCAGTGCTCAAAGTTTATATTTTGCTTGCCTATGTTCCATTTTTTGTTTTGTTTATTATACTTAAAAATGTACAGGGGATTAAGTTTAAATTTTTCAGATATTTATTGGCTCCTGGTTTAATAGCCTTGAGCATATACGCTTTTTCACAAATACTCTCAACCTATAATACCGAATTGGGAGCTTATGCGGTTGAAGATCTTACATCTAGTATTTCTCATCTTAATGAAGTGATTGAACAAAGAAGTGGCCGTGAAGACGCTGCATCCAATTTCAGTCTTGGCGCTACTTTTGATGGTACATTTACAGGATTAATAAAAATAGCCCCCATTGCAATTGGCACTACTTTTTTCAGGCCTTTTTTATGGGAAGCGCATAAAGTATCCCAACTGATGGCTGCTATGGAGAGCCTTGTATTAATGTTCTTTACATTGTATGTTCTATTTAAAAGTGGGGTTTTCACATTTATAAAATTAATTCTAACTGACCCGTTGATCATGTATTGTTTTCTTTTTGCTTTAGTATTCGGGTTATTTGTTGGCGCAAGTACTTTAAACTTTGGGACTCTTGTGCGCTATAAAATCCCATGCCTTCCATTTTATTCCATTTCACTTTTTTTGATTTACGAGAAAGTAAAAGTTAAAAGTGCCAGAAAAGCATTGATGAAAGTAAAAATCAACCAGGCTCCTGTAATTACCTTACAGCCTGAAATTTCGTAGTCCTTTCTCTTTCTGCAACCGAAAGTAATTTATTCATAAATAATAAAGTTATTTTGCAATCTAAATAATCAAAGAAATAATGTGCGGTATTGCAGGAGCTGTAAACTCTCGTTTCTCTTATGAAAAAGTTATTAAAATCATGGGTCATCGCGGCCCTGATGAACATGACAGCTATCAATATAGAAATATAGATCTTTTTCATCTGCGATTATCCATACTCGATATCGCCTGTGGCAAACAGCCTATGCATTTTGAGAGAAAATATACCATTATTTTTAATGGTGAAATTTACAATCATGCAGAATTAAGAAAACGATTTGACCTTAAGGGAAATACTTCTTCGGATACAGAAACCTTGCTTCTTTTATACAACCGTTTTGGTACTGATTTTCTTCAATATATAGACGGGATGTTTGCTTTTGTGCTTTATGACAAAATAGAAAATCAATTATTCATTGCACGTGACCGTGCAGGTGAAAAACCTTTTTATTATTTTTTTGATCATAAGAGCTTCGTTTTTGCAAGCGAATTGAATTGTTTAAAAAGTATGATATCGCATGAAATTGAAAAGGCCAATTTTTATCACTACCTGCGACTCGGCTCATTTTACAGACAATCTACTCCATACAAAAATGTTACAGAATTAAAAGCAGGTAGTTTTTTAATTGTTGATTGCAATTCTCTTTCGATTAAAGAAACACGGTGGTGGAATATTAACGACTATTATCAAAAAAAAAGTAACGATTCTTTAGAAGAGAGCTTGCAAAAAACAGATGGTTTTCTGCACAAGGCTGTGCGAAGAAGACTGGAATCAAGCGATCTGGAAGTTGGAACTTTTTTAAGCGGGGGTATTGATAGCGGGCTTGTAACTGCAATTGCCAGTGAATACAATACCAATTTAAAAACTTTTACGGTATCTTTTGACGGAGAATATGATGAAGCACCTCTTGCTAAAATGGTTGCCCAAAAGTATAAAACACAGCATACAGAAATAAAGATTTCTTTTCAAAATCTAAAAAATGATCTGGAAACAATTTTATGTAATTATGGAGAGCCTTTTTTTGATAGTTCAGCGATACCAAGTTATTATGTAAGCCGGGAAGCAAAAAAATATGTTACTGTAATATTGAATGGGGACGGGGCTGATGAACTTTTCGGAGGTTATAGAAGGTATGTACCTTTTGCAAAATATGATTTTTTTAAAAAGAATTTTTTAGTAAAAAACGGAGCCTCATTCTTTAAAAGGACACTTCCTGTTTCCAACAATAAAAAATCTTTGTACAATTATTTGTATCGTTTAGCATCTCTTGCATCTAATTCTGATTTGGAAATTTATCTTTCCGCCGGAGTTGATATTTTTGAGAGCTATCAGGAATTTATTATTGATCCCGGATTTGATTATCTGCTGCCAATAAAAAAAGATTTTGACAAAATTGCAAATAGTAATTTGTCCGGTTTAAAAAAAATAATGAACCTTGATTTTGATACCAACCTTTTCAGCGATCTGTTGGTAAAGATGGATATTGCTACTATGGCTAATTCGCAGGAAGGAAGAAGCCCTTTTCTTTCAAAAGAATTATTGGAATATATACCCTCCATACCCGATAGTTATAAAATAAAAGGGAAAACTACGAAATACGCACTTCGGCAACTGGCAATTAAGTATCTTCCCGATACTTTAATAAATCTACCAAAAAGAGGTTTTGAAATTCCTTTAAAAAAATGGATTGACGATGAATTGAAAGAAATAGTTTTTGATTATCTTTCCTCTGATAATAGTTTTTATTCAAATTTTGTACAACCGAAATTTGTAAAAGATATTTTGACTAAAAAAATTAGAATTGCTGATGAGAAAAGAGCAAAGATTCTGTGGACTCTTCTTTCATTGGAGATTTGGTATAAAAAAGTTTACCAATGAATGCTGTTGAGCCAAAAAAGAAAAAAATAGCGGTTATTGAAAACGGCCTTTTCTCTACATATACTATGAGAGAGGGCCTCATGCAAAGACTTTTAAAAGAAGGGTATGATGTTACTATTCTTACTCACACGAATAGCTTTGAATCTCAGGTAGAAAAGACAGGGTTAAAAGTGGTTGATATTGGTTCAGGTAATATGAATCCGGTAAAAGTTTCAAAATACATTTTTAGATTATATAAGGCTTTGAAAAGGTTACAACCCGATATTTGTCTTACATTCAGCATTAGACCGGCAATATGGGGTAATTTTCTAACCCGGTATTTAAAAATACCAACTATCACAAATATTACGGGTGTTGGCCCATTATTCACCAGTAAAAACTTTGCTTATCGTATTGCCCGGTTCATATATCGGTTTGCATTGCAAAAGACAAAAAAGGTATTTTTTCAGAATTTTGATGACATGAATTTGTTCATTGAGAAAAAATTTGTTTCAAAGAATTTTGCTGAGAGAA
>DASSHD010000577.1:0-7287 GCA_035693085.1 Hanamia sp.
AACTCCGTAAAAATATCCGCACTCTATTTTCTATCAATATTATTTGCTACAATATTTCTATCAGGCTGCTACATTGTTCAAAAATATCAAAAAAATGTTCCTTTTGTTTTTAAAAATAATATAACTCTTAAGGCAGATCAGGCCGGCAAAGATGAGCAATCTGCTATTAAATCAAAATTATACACCCAAATTGATGATAGTGCCAAAGCAAATATTAACGACAAATTTTTTATTTTTCATTACATCACAAGGCCACCGGCATTTGATACCAATGCTGTAATTCAGTCGGTTTCCAATATGAATTTATCACTAAGAAACCTGGGGTTTTATGACCCTGAAATTACTTATTCTTTTGACACTGTTTCTGCCAAAAAAAAGCAGGAAAGAGTAACTATTGATTATAATGTAAAAGCGGGAAAGCGGACCGTGATAGATACCTTAGCCTATCTTTTTGACAAACCCGAATTGGAGCAGTTGGCAATCTCTACAAAAAAAGAATCTGTATTACAACCTAATACTCCTGTAACAAAAAGCGGAATATCGCAGGAAACGAACAGGCTGGTAAATCTTTTTAAAAATAACGGATATTATAAATTCACTGCTGATGAAATAAGAGTCACCGGAGATACTTCAATTGCTGCATTGACGAGTGTTTCAGAAGACCCTTTTGAACAATTACGATTGCTGGCTGAAGCCAACGCAAAAAGAAATAAGCCAACTATCCGGCTTGCATTTCAATTAAACAAATTGCCGGACAGCAGCAATCTTCAAAAATATTACATCAATAATATTTACGTTCTGCCCGATTATTCCCCCGGAGAAAAATATACAGATTCATCTCTCCAGGAACGGGTCTTTAAAAACTTTACAGTAAAATATCATCAAAAACTCTTCAAATTTTCATTGTTACAAGACAATCTTTCTTTAAAAAAAGGAGTTGTTTTTCGCCAGGATGATTACTTTAAAACTATTAATGATTATTATAAATTGGGCGTATGGGAAAGCCCTACCATTGATATCCTGGAACAGAAAGATACTAACCTGCTCAATATGGTTGTAAAATTAATACCACAGAAAAAATATGGTTTTGAAGGAAACATTGAAATGAGTTATTCGGCTAATAATGCTACCAGCAACCTTACCTCTGCAGCTTCAGGAAATCTTTTAGGTTTATCGGCCAATTTATCGGTAACGGACAGAAATCTTGCTAAATCGGCTATCCGCATGACTAATGCCATAAAAGTCGGAGTAGAATTTAATACATCACACAGGAACAGTAACGGTACTTTTATCAATTCAAATGAGCTGACTTATTCCAATACGCTCTTGTTTCCGAAATTTATTTTTCCACTTGGAGGTTTAAACAAAAAAAGTTTTCTCACCAACCAGTCCTTTATTAATACAAGCATATCACTCATCAACAGGATTGATTTTTTTAATCAGCAGGTTATTAGTACTTCTTATGGTTTCAACTTCACTAAAAAAGAAGATCGTCTCTGGAGCCTGAAACTTTTTAATTTTGATTATCACCGCTTATACAATCGTTCAGCAAGTTTTGACAGCACTTTAGAGGAATACCCTTTTTTGAAATATTCTTTTAATACTGCTTTGGTAATGGGATCAGGCCTTAGTTATAGTCTTGCAAAAATAAATCCCCGTAAACCAAATCTTACTTATACATTAAAAGCAAATTTCGAAGAATCAGGTTTACCCTGGGGTCTCCTAAAAGAGAAAAACAAGAATTCTCAAACCGGAAACTTCTTTAATAAATATTTGAAAGAGTTTATAAAAATGGATATTGATTATGTATATACTATTAATCACCCCAAGTCTGCCATAGCTTTCCGCACATTTGCAGGAGTAGGAATTCCTTTGTCAAAAAGCGATACTACGTTACCGTTCTTTAAACAATATTTTGGCGGCGGGCCAAATAGTATGCGCGGTTGGCCTGTAAGAGGAATAGGGGTAGGCGGACAACAATTAGCGCCGTATCAAACAACAGGAATCAGATTCAACGATCGTACCGGCGATATACAACTGGAAGGAAATGCAGAATACCGCTTTAATGTTGCTCCACTGTTTTCCAATGCGGTACTCTTCAAAATGGCGCTTTTTACAGATATAGGAAACATCTGGAATTTCAAAAATACGAGGCCCGATGGCGGATATGATACCACACAGTTCAATTTCAAAAATTTGTATCAGCAACTGGGGGTCTCATCTGGCGTTGGTTTCCGGTTTGATTTCACTTATTTTATACTTCGGTTTGATGTTGCTTTCCGGTTTAAACGACCCGATGTATTAGAGAATGACGGGTGGCAATTCCCTGCTATTAATTTCGACCATCTTTTTGGATCTTCCTACGACAACAGATTGTGGCGTTATGAAAATTTTAATGCTACCATTGGTATAGGTTATGCCTTTTAAATTGTGATAATGGTTAATATTTAACCATTATCGGATAAAATAGAATTAATTCTTTTTTGATTGTTAAAATTAAAATAGTGTTATATTTACACTTCTTATTCTAAGAAAAGATTTTCAGCTAAACCTATTATAAAATCCTATCGGATAACCAACAAAAGGAATCAGAATTAAAATTAATTTTTCTGTTTTTTTTGGTCCGGAATCCGGATCAAAGAATAATTGATAATAAATGAATAACTCCTGATTTGAAGAACCATTTTTAAAGGCTGAAAAAATTTCAGCCTTTTTTATTTTAATCTATCAGTAAATTGCTCTTTTTGATCCGTTATTTTCAATTCATTTTTTTAACCGGTAAACTCTTACATAATCAACATAATATTTTTGAGGAAAAATAGAATCATCAATGGGGCCACCCCAGCTACCACCAATTGCAGTATTTATTAAAAGATAAAGAGGCCCTGTAAATGAGGCTGGATAAGCTGTTGAAGGCACAGTAAAGTCTAAATAATAATGATCATCAACAAAAAGCTGGATCCTGTTTCCTTTTCGTTCCATCCCATAAACATGATAATGCGTATGCAGATCATCAAATAATAATTTATTTTGTTTACTCTGATGCTTATTAGCCTCGGTAGAAGTAGAATCCCACCAATGCAGCGTACCCCAAACCGTTTTTGGAATATGCCCTACAAATTCCATAATATCAATTTCACTACAACGCGGCCAACCGACCTGGGCAACGTTTGTACCTAGCATCCAGATGGCAGGCCAAATCCCTTTTCCATCCGGAAGTTTTGCCCTTACTTCTATTCTTATATTACCTGTAAAGGAAAATTTTCCTAAAGTATTAATGCTTGCTGATGTATATGAGGCATCCTTGTAATTTTCTTTTTTCGATTCGATTATCAAATTACCATTCGCTTCATAACAATTTTCAATCCTCGCTTTTGTATAATATTGTTTTTCATTGTTGCGCACAAAGCCTTCTTCATATCCCCATTTTGTTGAATCTGGCAAACCTGTTCCATTAAATTCATCTTTCCAGATTAATTTTCCTTTCTTTCCTAAAGGTTTCAGATTGGTTTGCTGTGCATTAGCACAATAACCAGATAACAACAAAATCACAAATCCGAAAAATGTTTTACAAAGCATAAAAACTGATTTTTTTATTTAGATACTTTCTTCAAACGAAATAATTTTGTTTCGTGGCTCAATACATTTCCTTTCCAGCCTTTTTCTTTCTTTCCAATCACTTTATGTTGCCACAAATCCCTTATTTCATATTTGCCTTCCAACCCCAGGTCACTGAAATTTATAGTAGATGTTTGAGTAGCATCACTTCGGTTCAAAATGGCAATTGCAACATCTCCATCAGCCAATGGTTTTACAAATACATTCCAGACCTCATTATCTATTTTTCTTGCTCCCTGCTTTCCTAATGCATCCTGATCAATAGCAATCGCTTCATCATTCAACAAAATCTTTTTGGTTTCGTCATTCATATTTCTCACATCGTTGGTAGCTATTAATGGTGAAGCCATGATGCACCAAAGGCTCATATTACTTTGGTATTCGATGTCATTACAACCTGTTCCGCCCAGATCGCCTGCCGGCCCTTTGCTTCCACGAAGCCCAACGATCAACATGTCGGGATCGTTCCAATGCCCTGGCCCGGCATAAGCTTCCAGGTTTGCGTTTATGTCAAGATTATGCATCAGGCTTTTCCACGAATCTCTTACATCGCCTGTGGTACGCCACAGTTGTCCGCCCACGCCTGCCGCCCAAAACCAGGGTTGCCGTCCACCCCATTCGCAAATGCTGAAGACAATTTTTCTTCCGCTATTTCGTAAAGCATCCGCCATTTTTTTATAACGAATCTTTGCTGTGTTGGAATCAGAAGGTGCATGACAATAATCATATTTAAGATAATCAATTCCCCATGAAGCAAATGTTTTTGCATCCTGATCTTCAAACCCCAGGCTCGCTGTATAACCTGCACAGGTAAGTTGAGCAGCATCTGAATAAATGCCCAGTTTAATTCCTTTAGAATGTACATAATCTGCCAGCGCTTTTATTCCTGAAGGAAATTTTTTGGGATCGGGAATGATATTATTTTTATTATCTCTTCCACCCTGCCAGCCATCATCAATCATAATGTGATCGTAACCCGCTTTTACCATCCCGCTGCTAACCATAGCGTCCGCTATTTCATGAATAATATTTTCATTGATATCTGTTCCAAAAAAATTCCAGGTCATCCAGCCCATGGGTGGCGTGGGAGCAAGATCAATTTGTGCATCAGAAGAATTTTGGGCATTTGCTGAAAAAATATTTATGCAAAATAAAAGAGCTAAAGAAAAAAGATTTTTTTTAAACATTTTGAATAAATTTTGATTATAAAATTTCTATTGTACCATTATCTCGTCTGCGAATATCCATACCGGTTTTCCTTCACCCGGATGTCCTTTGGGCCCTACGCCCAGGTTCTTCGCAGTCACACGAATATACCTTGCTTTCTGAGAAGGAAAATTCAATGTAAAATCCTTTATAATAAATCCTTTATCATCGGGCGAAATGGTGTTTTTTACTGTTCCCAGATCCGTAAAATTTTTGCCATCATTGGAAACTGCATAATTCACGGATTGCGGTAAAAAAATCCAGTCTTTATAATGTTGCAAACAACCAATCGTAATCTTTTGTACATCTGTTTCCGTTCCCATGTCAATTGTTGCTATCAGATCATTGCCATCAAGTCCTTGCCAATGCTTGCTTACATTGTCAGTACCACGCGCTCCATCGGTTAATGAATTGGGGCCATCTGCAAGGTAGTATTTGCTGACAGGGTATGTGAATGTTACATTTTTACCAACAGCCTTATCCATTACAAATTTTTGTTCGGCAGGCTTTACTCCCATCACTTTCCCATTTTCCACAATTACTGCTTTAATAGTAACAGATGAGTCAATAGATATCGGATTTTCATATTTTTTACTTTGTGCATCCGGATCGCTGCCATCCGTAGTATAGTAAATTGCAGATCCGGGAATTTCAGAAGAAAGTGTTGCCAATAATTTTCCATCCTGAGAGACAGGTTTTATCGCAACTGTAAAATTTCCGGGGCAATAATTAAATCCTTTTTCGCCAAACATTTTAAACTGATTTTGTAAACGATGATAAAAATCCACATAGTTTTTATTTGCTTCCGGAGACCAAACTACTTCCGACAATGCCAGCATCCGTGGCAACACCATGTATTCTACCTGCTGTACGGTTGGAATAAATTCTGTCCATAAATTGGCCTGCGCCCCAAGCACATATTTGGCCAGCCCGACTGAGTCATTCTGGCGGGCATCAGTGGAATCTAATTCTTTCGGAATCGGGTTATAATCATACACCATTTTTAGGGTATTAAATCCACCAATTGCAGGTGGCTGGCCCGCAGGCCCGGCCTGGTAATGATCAAAGTAAAGCGGCGTTCCGGGCGTCATTACTACATCATGGTGCATCTGTGCCGCCTTGATGCCACCACTTTCTCCACGCCAACTCATAACCGTTGCTTCAGGCGCTAATCCTCCTTCGAGGATTTCATCCCATCCAATTAATTTTCTGTGATGAGCAATTAAAAACTTTTCAATTCTTTCAATAAAATAACTCTGTAATTGATCTTCACTTGTATCTCCCAGTTTCTTCATCAATTCCTGGCACCGTGCACTATTTTTCCACGGAGTTTTGTCCACTTCATCTCCGCCCACATGAATATATTTGGAAGGAAATAATTGCAT
The DNA here is from genome assembly GCA_035693085.1 of Hanamia sp. Taxonomy (GTDB): domain Bacteria; phylum Bacteroidota; class Bacteroidia; order Chitinophagales; family Chitinophagaceae; genus Ginsengibacter. Next base: position 6,210 of record DASSHD010000577.1, read on the forward strand.
CACTTCAGTTAAAACATTTTCAAGGAATGTAAATACGCTGTCATTGGAAACATCGTAAACAGACTGAAAACCGGGCGGATAAACGCCGCCGGTGATGGTTGGCTGAGGTTTTTGCGTGGTTGATAGCCATGGATAAGATGCAATAGCAGCAGCAGAATGTCCCGGCATTTCTATTTCGGGAACTATTGTGATGTTTCTTTCCTTCGCATAAGCTACAATATCGCGTATCTGCTGCTGGGTATAATATCCGCCATAATTACTTTCTTCACCCGGTTGTGTTGGTTGACATTCATCCCAGGGAATGCCCGTTCTATCTGCCCTCCACCCTCCTACTGAAGTAAGTTTCGGATATTTCTTTATTTGAATTCTCCATCCCTGGTCGTCAGTTAAGTGCCAGTGAAAAGTATTAAATTTATACGCAGCCATCAAATCAATATATTCTTTTACAAGATCGGGACCGAAAAAATGCCGGCATACATCCAAATGCATTCCACGCCATTTGAAACGCGGGTAATCCAATATTTTCATACAAGGCACTTCTAATGCAGCATTAGTGCGTATTTGAGGAAGTGTTTGAAAAAGAGATTGCATCCCATAAACAATTCCTGTTTTAGTATTGGCGATAATTTTTATATTAGAAGGAGTCACATCTAAAAGATAACCTTCATCTCCAATAGTCGCAGTTTTTTTTATTTCAAGAATAATGGATTTACTCTTTTTTGTATTAATAGGTAACACATCTCCTGAAACATTTTTTATAAATGCATTTAAAAAATTAGCAGCATGTCGCAAGTCATTTTCTTTCGTATAAAAATTGATGGACGTATTTCTATCAATTATAAAATTCCCTTTCTGCACTGAAAGGCTTACGGGTTGCGGGATAATGCTTACCGTTTGCTGGCCAATTCCCAGGAAAGGAACAAGTACGAAGAGGATAAAAAATAATTTTTTGTTCATAGCTTGTGTTCGATTTATTTTAATATTTTATTATTCTATTAGTTTATTATTAAGGTGATAGCGGTCGGTATGCCTGCCGTCAGACCACGGCTAACAGGCCTTTTAGTCGCGGTTCCAACCT
>DASSHD010000578.1:0-5911 GCA_035693085.1 Hanamia sp.
GTACCCAATTTGAATAAAAGGTAATCGTTTTCCTTTGTTGTCGCTTAAATTACCAAAGTAACCTTTGCTTATTCCTGCAATGGCTTCGGCAAAACCTTCAAGCACTCCAATCAAAATAATTGAAAAGCCGATAGACTTTAAATAAATCGGCATTACAGGATAAAGCATTTCACTGGCTACATCAGTAAAAAGGCTAACCAATGAAAGTATGAGGATATTTCGGGTAATTATTTTTGCCATCTAAAAAGATTCTATATGAACCAAAGTAAAAGTATATTTAATAGCAAATTGAATCGGAAAAATTTCAAATCTTCAAAATTTCCTTGTTTACTATAAATTAGAATCAAGAGGAAAGAATACGCTCATAATTTTAATCTTATCGCTACATTAAAAACCCTTCCATCCAACGGTGCATAAATTTGTCTGAAAGTAGGATTGCTTATTGGAGGAATTACAATGTTTTCAAACCGCGTCTGTCTTACATCAAATATATTTTCGCAATTTGCAATTAAATCAAAATGCTTAAAATGCTTTTGCGCAATCAATCCGCTTGTGAAATAACTTCTCGTCTTTGTATCATGATCGCGATACATGGACGATAGATAATATCCTTCAAAGGCCACAGAAAAATTATCTTCCTTTTCATAAATAATGTCAATATTTATTTTGTTCTTTGGCGTTAAAGGAACAAAGGATTGAATGGTGTTGTATTTTCTTCTTGCATCAATAAAACTATACCCTACAAAGAATTGAAAAGCATCAATATTTAAACGGACATTCGTTTCAAATCCCTTTGTTATTACAGGCTTACTCCTATTTACAAAGTGAAACGTATCCAGTTCCAAAGGGTTATTTATTTGTGTGATAAAAAAGGATTGATTGACGGTTATAAAACTTTCATCTCCAATTAGTTTCTTATAATTAAAATCTAAATTCCCCCCGGTAGATTTTTCTGCTTTAATGTTTTTGGATAAAGGTTGGATATTATTTATCCCGCCAGTTCTGCTTCTGTTGAAAATATAGTGGGCAATTTGTAGCCCAATCCGCTACCGGCTCTCACATAAAATTCTTTATTGAATTTATACATTGCGGCCAGGCGGGGCAACACAAAAGTTCCGAATTGGTTTTGATAATCGGTTCGCAATCCTGCCTCCAAAGTGAATTTCTGAGTGGGTTTCCAGTCATCCTGCAAAAATAGCCCTGTGGTACTGTAATTATAATTTCTTTGCAGGTGGCTTTTACTGCTGTCCTCAATAAATTTTTCAGAAGTAACATTTACCCCTGCAACAAATTGTTGTTTTGCTATTTTAAAATTGTAAGAAGCTTCAGAGTAGGTACTGGTTTGATTTCCGTTAAAAGCTGATGCGGGTTGAGTGATTCCTCTTTTAAAATTAGAGACACTGTTTTTGATGGTTAGCGAATTGCTTTTATTGAATTTTTTTTCAAACAAGAATTGTGAGGAAATACGGTTGGAAATATTTTGTTCATAAAATTGGTGCAGGCTATCCGGTTTATTTTTTAATACAAGCATATCGCTTCCTTTGCGGTTGTCAAAAGTTCCATTGAGTCCGAAATGCAGGGTGGTTTTGGGATTAAAATAATAATAAAAGGTGGGTGTAATAGTAAAGGTTTTCGTTCGCGGAACATCAGAAAAGCCGTTTTTACTAACATCTACCGCTTTTTGAAAATTATTTGCTGTAAGAAAAGTAAGGCCAATCTTTTTCCATTTCTGGGAAAAATATCCATCAATATCTGTACCTGATTGGGAAGTGCGGTTACCCAGAAATGTCAATTCCCTTTTTTCATGAGGTTGTTTGGAAATTAAATTGATGATGCCGCCAATCGCATCACTACCATACAATGAAGACGATGACCCTTTAATGATTTCTATCTGTTTTAAATCAAGCGGGGGAATCTGCATAATACTTAATCCTTGTGCAAACCCGCCGTAAAGAGGAAAACCATCCTTGAGTATCTGGGTATATTTACCGTCAAGCCCCTGTAACCGCATACTCACATTTCCATTTACCGCCGAAGTTTGCTGCGCCTGTATGCTTGATGATTCTAATAAAAGTTTTGAAATGTTGGTAGGTTTAATATTGGTTTCCTCATTTACTTCATCTTTTCCAATTACCTCCACCCGGATTGGAATATCTTCTACCCGTGAATTAGTCCTGGTAGTAGAAACTATAATATTGCTTAATTCGCCGGTTTCCTTTTGTAAATGGATTTCAACCGGTTGCTGTTGCGATAATGGGAAAGAGAATTCTATTTTTTTTTTCTGCATACCCGATTGAGGAAAATACAATTCCATATTCGCCTTTTGGAATGTTATTTATGGATATCATCCCGCTGGAATCAGAGGAAGCGCCCATCTTTAATTTATGAATAAAAACTGTTACCCCAACAAGATTTTCATTGGTAGCGCTGTCTTTAATGATGGCTTTAAAACTGTTTTGGGCATGAGCAAAAAGAGGAAATAAAAACAGGAGAGTGATTAATTTTTTCATTGATAAAATAATTTGATGCACATTTAAAATAAATAATCTGTTATCCTTCAAATGGAAGGATCGTAATCAAAATTTATAAATGGAATCAAATACGAATACTACGAAAAAGGAGGTAGCCTTTTATGGAGGCTGAGAATGGAGTACCACTACAAAGAATATTTTTATAAGCCGGGAAGCCATTTCCTAAGAATATTTCTTGTGTGTGTTCTTTTATATTTCCTTGCTCACAAATAGTTTCCTTTTGTAAGCCAGCAGATGAAAGCTGTTCTATGTAATTTTGAGAAGTGCTATTAAGTATTTTTTCCCCAGTCCACTCAAGTGATGAAAATAGAAATAAAACTGAGGCAACTATTAGCAGGCTTTGTTTAATATACTTTCGCCTTAGAAGGTTCGCCATGTGAAATACACCATATTCGAAATTGCCAACTCTTTCTATTATTCCCACAAAAAAAATAAATAAACTATACAACAGATTCCCTTTTTTTCTCCGTGCCGGTAATGCAATTTGCTTTGCAATACTGTAAGAAAAAAGTAAAATATCAAGAATGAGGATAAGAATTTTACCTGCTATTTTTTTTATACTGGCCATTTTGTAAAATCTTTCAAAGTTAACCCTTTGATTTTAAAATAGAACGAGATTTTTTCTACCAGTTTTGGTTTTCTCTTTTGCCACAATTAGCAATTAAGTCAAAATGCATAAAATGCTTTTGAACAATCAATCCGTTTATGAGACAACTTATAGTGCTTGAATCATGATTACGATACATCGAAGTATCCTGCGACATGGCTTTTATTGATAGAAGACACAAAATGTAACCAATGCAATCAAAATTTTCAAAGTTGGTTTTGGATTGAAAATGTTTTCTCCATAATTTTTTATTTTAATGCAAAATTGAAACTCCAATGTTATCAAAGCATTAAGTCAACATTAAATCTGCATTAAAAAATTCATCAGAAAACATTCCTCCCCATTTTGATACAGGAAAAAATTCAGGGAAGAAGGAATTTTTTTTAATGAAAAAGAATATTCACAATATGCATCTTCTCGTTATAAACATAAGAAATGTCAAATCTATAAGTATCACAGATTGTTTTTACAATAGATAACCCCAGCCCAAGTGAATCGCCTGAAGAGGAATCTTTTTTAAAACGTTCAAATAATTCAGAGGTACTTATTTTAGGGACAACGCCTGTGTTACTTACTGTCAGGCCATTTGAATCAAGTTCAATTTTTATACTCCCGCCCTGGTTATTATGTTTTATGGCATTGATGATAATATTGGAAACTAAAATTTCAGCAAGCGATTCATTCATTTCTATAAATATATTTTCAGAAATTTCTTTATGGATATTAATCCTCTTTATTACGCTCAGTTCTTCAAAATTTTCTAAACAACGGTTAAGAACAAACGAAAGGTTTATAACTTCCGTATTTCCAAACTGGCGGTTTTCAATCTTTGCAAGCAGCAACAAAGACTGATTCAACCTCGAAAGTCTTGAAGTGGCATCATTGATACTTTGTATCACATTGATCTGAGATTCATCCAACTTTTCAGACTGTGACAATAATTCGATCTTGTTTTTAATAATAGCAAGCGGGGTCTGAATTTCATGCGAAGCGTTTTCTGTAAAGCTTTTTAATAATTCGTAATCATTGTTCACCTTTTGCGTCATGGATAATGCGGTTTCATTTAATTCTTTAAACTCATTAATATCCGTTTGAGGGAGGTTAATTTTATTTTTTGAAGAAAGATTAAATTGCTTTAATTCTTCCAAAGTTTGATGAAATGGTTTCCATAAACTGGCCAATAAAAAACGATTGGCAATAAAAAGAATGAGAATCAAAAAAATAATTACCGATAATGTGATCATCAAAATCATTTGAACAATGTCTTCCGTTTCCTGCTGTGATTTTTTTACTTCAGCAATATAATTTTTCCCATTCACAGTTATCAAAAATTCCAGCATTCTATATGATTCCGTTTCATTCTCCTTTTTATTAAATACATCCTCTGTCGAAAACCTGGGTTTAAAAAAATCATGAGAAGTGAGGTGAAATTCAATCTGCTGATCTTTATAATCTGAAGTTTCGGGCAATGAGTCCTTTTCCCCGACGTAATGGATAATTTCCATTTGCTCAATTCGCAGGTCTTTATCCAACTGATGGATCAATACATAATGAATTATAAAATAAAAACCCATGCTGCTGATCAGAAGTGCAACAATTGTAATAGGAATATTTACCCTGTTGTATTTGGCAAGCAATTTCATTAGTCTGTAAATTTATAACCCATTCCATAAACCGATTTGATATAATCTGCATCTCCTGCATCCATTAATTTTTTTCTCAGGTTTTTTATGTGGGTATAAATAAAATCGAAATTGCCGCTCATATCATTTCCCCAGAGATGCTCTGCTATGGCTTCTTTGGAGATGATCCTTTTTTTATTAGCTACAAAATAAATAAGTAATTCAAATTCCTTCCTGGTAAGTTCTACCGGATTATTTTCAACTGTTATCATTTTACTTTGTGTATCTATCCGAAGGTTGTCAAACTGTAAAATACTGTTTCCATCAAATTTTTTTCTCCTGATAATAGCAGCTACGCGGGCATTTAATTCAGAGAGATGAAATGGCTTAGGCAAATAATCATCAGCGCCCAGGTTTAACCCTTTTATTTTATCTTCCAAAGAATTTTTAGCAGAAATAATAAGAACTCCATCCGTTTTTTTATCCTCTTTCAATTGTTCAAGAATTTTTAAACCATCGCCACCGGGTAAAGTAATATCCAGTAAAATACAATCATAATCGTTGTATTCGGTTTTATGAATTGCGGTAGTATAATCTCCTGCTATTTCACAAGTATATTCCTGTGAAGCGAGATAGGTAGAGATACTTTCGCTCAGGGCTTTTTCGTCTTCGATTATTAAGATTTTCAAGAAATAAATTTTTGAAAAATTACAAAAAGATTCTGAAGATATTTTGAAGAAGTTGTCTGACTGCTCACGGTCTGACAATTTTTATAAATATATTAATTGAAACCCGGAAAAGAGAAATCGTGATTATTTACCTGCCTACCGGACAGGTAGGTTTGTTTACTGCCTGAAGGTGCAGGCATCTGCATCATAACTTTTTTATTAATAATCTTATCAGGTTGAGTATTGCCAGGTAAGGTTAATTGAAATATTAAATTACAATTTATGTAGTTCCTAGTTTACTTAATAATTACAGATAGACGGGGTGTATTTCAAAATGTCGCATCGCTGCGTTGAAAGTGGGCGGTGAGGACACCGCCCACGGCAGGCCCCGGTTTGGTGCCTGCCTGACCGGTAGGCAGGTCCTCACCAACCCGCAACATTTTGAAATGCATCATAAGCAGTCTTAGATATAACTCATGTCAA
>DASSHD010000579.1:0-3381 GCA_035693085.1 Hanamia sp.
TATCATCAAAGAGTAAAGCTGCATTATATCATATTCTAAGAAATAAATTGCCGCGGAGAGAGGAAATAAAACTGAATAAATGGATTGCTTATATCCGTAAAATGACTGGAGAAAATCCTGTGATAAAGGTTAAAAAGGATATCAAACACTCATCTGTTTATTAACCTTTTTTTTATTCGGTAGGAAAAAAAATACAATAATGCTATAAGGATGAATGCAGCCAGATTTAAAAGAAAGCTGACAGTAAATGTTCTCATATCATTCTTTAAAATATTTTCATCCACTGATGAGCCAATTTGCATAAAGATATCTTTCACTACAATAAAAAAGAATACCAGACTATGGAGTAAGCTTAACTCTTTTTTCTTCCTAAATGGCGGTATCCAAAAGAGTATGGAGAGAAGTCCCCAGATCATCAGGTAAGGATGATGAATTGATAGTCTTATATTTCCATAAGAATAACTAAGATATAAATTCTTTAATTGAAGTCCCAGGAATAAAGTACCTACAAGCGCATACGATAGAGGTAAAACTGAAACTACCCGGCTTTTAAAATTATTTCTTTGTTCTTTATTTCCTGCAAAGACTAAAATTATCGCATATAATAAACAATACCCTGAAAAGAAAGCCATCAGTTCCAACTGTTGGATGTATGCAAAAAAATTATTTCTCATGTTGTTTTGTAATTACCAAAGATGATCAATTATTTTTTGACTAAGGCACATTTATTATGAAACTTTACTGTCATAAAAAATGATTTTATCTTTTGAATCAAGTTGTTTTGTTGCTATCAAAATTGTTTAAAGGGTTATCTGTGGATTTCAAGAGACACTATTAAAAGAATTTAGTTCCTTTGAGAAATATAATATTGATTTGTCTGAATACTAAGGCATGCTAAAGAGAGGTGATTTTAAAAATGATCCAATGATAGAACAAACAGAACTTATCGTTACAGAATGGCATTATTATCCTCCTGGGAGAGCCATAGACGAAAAAGAATTTATTAACGAACTGACTTCCCTGGATGTTCAGAAAAAAAGGGCCCCCACAAAAAAGGGTGTTGCTTTTAGGTTTAGTTGCCGTTTCACTTTTGAAGATAAAATAATCCTGAATTATGTTGGTGAAGATTCTTATGTAATAGATTTTGATGAAGTTATTGATGAACATGAATTGCTTACTATGGTCAGGAATTCATTTTCAAAATTCAAGGATAAATTCGATTTTAGAAAATTGGCCACCGTACTTCAAAACAGATCGTTAAGACCTTTAGATGAATCTATGATCAATATTGCAATAATACTTCCCCTTCTTTCATAGTTTATAAAACAAAATACAAAAACAAGTAGCATGATGAATCCTCGAAGGAAACTGGTTTTATTTATTCTGCAATACCAGCAGAGGAACACTTGTTTCATAACTCATCTTTTTAGTATAAACCCTGCCTAGCATTCTTTCAAAAAAAGAGTGCTTATGAGCAATCATCACCAATATTTCACAAGGCTTTTCGTCAATAAAATTATTAATTCCTTCTATTACGTTTGCCTCCTCAATTGTATGAAAACTGTGTTTCGTCGCTTCAAATAAAAAATGAGTACCCATTTTCCCAATGAATTCATCAGCGCTCATTGGTTTCCCTTTCTTTTGCACATTAAGTATCTGAATAAAAGAATTGTATTTCTTTGCGATATCCATCAATAAAGAATAACTATCGCTTCCGGTACCGGCATCAAAATCAGTTGCAAAGGTGATGGTGTCAATCGATTGATAAAACCCGTTTTCGGGAATTATCCAAACAGGGATAGATGATTTTCGAACAACCGCTGTAACAGTACTTCCAAAAACAGAATTACTTTTACCTTTCCCTTTCATCCCCATGATAATAATATCCGGCTTATCTTCATTTGCCATTTCTATGATAACAATGGAAGGTGAGCCTTCATCAACGTATCCCTGCATTTTAGCTAAATGATTTTTCGAAAGAGTCTTAACTGTTTTCGTCATCAAGTCCTTATTATCTGCTACAAGTTCGCGGTGCAGCTTGATGGTTGCCTCGGCAGCTTTTTCATCGATGATAAGTGTATCGGGAACAACATTTAATAAAGTCACTTTTGCATTAAAAATTTCAGCTAATGAAACTGCATATTCAACTGCATTATTTGACGCTGTTGAAAAATCGGTTGGAACAAGAATATGTTTCATATTTATTTGATTTAATAATTTCCAATGATCAAAAATAGATATAACCTAAAAAGCAAAAATTGATATTCGTTAACGACTCTCATGATTTTCGTCATGAATTTATTGTCAGGGTTTGAAATTATGGGAGAGATTAAAACGACACTGTCAGAGCTATTCCACCAGGAGTTAGAATAAGTGGTAACGATATTTATATGATATCAATCAATATATTTATTTGCATTCTTAATTTTAATACATGGTCTCATCCATTTTATGGGATTTGTCAAAGCCTTCGGTTATGGAAATATTACTCAACTCACAAGAAATATCCCTAAGCCCGCGGGAATACTTTGAATAGTTACGGCCATCATGATTATAACTGTCACCATTTTCTTCCTGCTCAAAAAAGAAAGCTTGCCGGTTATTGTTTTCATTGCAATTATCATTTCGCAGTTATTGATTATTACTGTTATGGTATAGGCGATATGAAACAATACCGCTTTTCCATACCTGTAAAAGAATAGCCGGTATTAAATAGAAAAATCATTTTTTCTTTTGGAAAAGGTGTCTGACCTTATCAGAAAGGAGAATTAAAGTACGGAAAATTTTATCTGAATGATACTAAATACAATGTAACTGATTATCCATAAGAGCCAACCCTTGAAAGGTTGATATCCATATCCACATTTTTTTCATAAAAATTATGCATCCAGCAGGCAAACTTTTTTTAAAGATTTGTATTTTGATTTCCACAAATCTGCTATAGCAAATTCCCAAAATTATAAGCTTTAAAATGAATGGCATCCAGTCGGACCGCCAACTGATCCGTAAGTTCTTTCTTTTCATGCAGATAGTTGCTTTCCATTAGTAATAACAATTGTTTTTCGCGCTCGTCAAATGAAACCCAATTACAGTTTCGCAAATTCACAATGACAATATTCTTATTACGAATTTTTTCAAATAATCCCAGGCATTTTGATTACCTCTTCATCAAACTGGCTGGATTGCTGATCGGTAAAGAAAGATTTGATGTATACCAGGTTGTAAAAAATATCTTCAAGAAATTTACGAATACTTTCCAAAGCCGCATCATCCGTTCTTCCTGATAGCATTTGCAATTCATACAGTGTATAATGGATAAATTTTTTGATAGATTCTTTAGATAGTTTATCCGGTAATGTGGCGACAATTTCTTTTTCATCA
>DASSHD010000580.1:0-2947 GCA_035693085.1 Hanamia sp.
CGTGGGTGAGTAAATCGTAATTAATATTTATTCCGGGAATAATATCCATTAATGTATTGATCCTTCCTTCGGAAGTTAAAAATTTATTAAGGACTACTACTTTTTTATCTTCAAGGATGCAATAGCCGCTCTGAAAGGAACCTCTTTCATAACGTACAATATAACCGGCTTCGTCCAGAATCTTTTCTAATTTACTTAATGTGGCCTGATTGTACTTCAAAAGTATTTTTAAGTTTGTTTATACGTACAAATTTACAATAAAAACAGAAGCATGGATTTCTTTTTAGATTGTGTCATATATTTCGCACAATAACAGGATGTAAACAGTAAAATAGTTTTTTTGAATATTTCTATATACAAGGCAAACGAATTGGCTTGTAAACTTTTACAAGCCCGGCCTTTCCCAAAAAATTATGCGTTAATTTTACCTCTATTAAAATAAAATAAATTTTGGCTGATATTATTAATCTTTTACCCGAGAATATTGCAAACCAGATAGCTGCCGGAGAGGTGATTCAACGTCCGGCAAGCGCGGTAAAAGAATTACTTGAAAATGCCGTAGATGCCGGCGCTACCGAAATAAAGCTTTTTGTAAATGATGCCGGGAAAGCATTGGTGCAGGTAATAGACAATGGAAAAGGCATGAGCGAAACCGATGCCAGGATGAGCTTTGAGCGCCACGCTACCTCCAAAATAAAAAATATTGACGATCTTTTTCATATCAAAACAATGGGGTTTCGCGGTGAGGCGCTGGCAAGTATTGCCGGTGTAGCGCAGGTAGAATTAAAAACAAAAAAAGCGGGTGAATCTATCGGCACCTATATCGAAATAGAAAATAGCCTGGTGAAAACGCAGGAACCGGTGGCAACTGATGAAGGCACCAATATTTCGATGAAGAATTTGTTTTTTAACGTACCCGCGCGAAGGAATTTCTTAAAAAGTAATGCATCTGAATTGCGGCATATTGTAGATGAATTTATTAGGGTCGCGATGGCGTTTCCATCTTTGTTTTTTTCACTTTCATCCAATGGGCAGGAAGTTTTTCACCTGGAAAAAGGGTCTCTAAAACAGAGGATTATCCAGATACTCGGAAATAATTATAACGCAAAAATCGTAAGTGTAAAGGAAGAAACGGATTACATGAATATTTATGGCTTTGTGGGCAAGCCGGAAACTGCAAAAAAGACACGGGGCGATCAATATTTTTTTGTAAACAATCGGTTTATCAAAAGCGCATATCTCAATCATGCGGTAATGAATGCTTTCAGCGATATGATCGCTAAAGATAGTTTTCCGATGTACACTTTATTTATTGATATTGATCCTTCACGGCTTGATATCAATGTGCATCCCACCAAGCAGGAAATAAAATTTGAAGATGAACAGATCATTTATGCTTTTGTACAATCTGCGGTGAAACATGCGCTGGCGCAGTATTCTGTAACTCCTACCCTGGATTTTGATTTGGACGCTTCTATTCAGCAAACGGATGCTATAAGCAAACCTTTTACCGCAGAAAAACAATTTTCGGCAACAGGGACATCCCTCTACAAAACATTTACTCAGAAAAATCAGGCGCATTTTATTGACAGTAAAAGCGATCTTGGCAAATGGGATGATAGTTTATTACAACAAGTTAATTTAGAAAAAAACGTTACAGAAAACCAGGATACTTTTTCTTCTCCTTTTAGAAATACGATACTTGCCGCGCCAGATAAAAAGCCTACTTCAGAAGATTGTATTCAAATTCACAGGAGCTTTATTATTGCTGAAAATGAAAATGGCTTTTTAGTAATCCACCAGCAAAATGCGCATGAACGGGTTTTGTATGAGCGCTTTACAGAAGCTATGAAGGGTAAGCCTATTGCTATTCAACGCAGTCTATTCCCCGTAACAATAGAGCTTGCTCCGGCAGATGCAGTTTTACTAACAGAACTTTTATCTGATCTGAATATTCTAGGTTACCAGGTTGAACCTTTTGGCAAAAGTACTTTTGTAATCCAGGGTTCACCGGCGGATGTTCCCGATGGTAACGAAAAAGATTCTTTAGAGAAAATACTTGAACAGTACAAGCATTTTAATATGGATATGAGTTTCAGCAAACGGGAAAAATTATTGCGCTCCATGGCCTGGCAACAATCTGTAAAATCGGATGTTTACCTGACTGAAAAAGAGATGAAATCCTTGTTGGAAGACCTTTTCAATTGCAATATCAATAATACCACTCCAAATGGTAAACCTGTTTTTCTGGAATTCAAAAAAGATGAATTGGGTAAAATGTTTGGAAGATAGCCCTTCGTCAGTAAACAAATAAATAATTGAACTTTTATCTCAATATTCCTTTAAAAAAATCCAGACGAATTTTGAAGATATTATAATCGGCGACACAAAAAAGTTAGAAAAAACCTTCCTTTCTACCTAAAATACAAATCATTTTATTTTTCAAACTGGTGAGAAATTTCTCTGGCCAGTTCAACCATTTTTTTCAATCCTTCTTCAGGCAAAGCGCCTTTTTTAAATTCAGCCAGTATCTCAGGATATTTATTTTCCATTTCCAATAAGAACTGTTCTTCAAAATCCTGAACATTTTTTACAGGAACGTTACTTATCAATCCATTTGTCCCAAGATAAATAATAGCTACCTGTTTTTCTACCGGATAGGGTGTGAACTGTGGTTGTTTTAATATTTCCACGTTTCTTGCACCCTTGTCTAAAACCGATTTCGTAGCCGCATCCAGGTCACCGCCAAACTTAGAAAATGCTTCCATTTCGCGATACAATGCCTGGTCTAATTTTAAAGTACCTGCCACTTTTTTCATTGATTTTATTTGCGCATTACCGCCCACGCGGCTTACGGAAATACCCACGTTAATTGCTGGTCGGATACCGGCATTGAAAAGGTTTCCTTCCAAAAATATTTGTCCATCGGTAATGGAAATTACGTTAG
>DASSHD010000581.1:0-2512 GCA_035693085.1 Hanamia sp.
GAGTAATCATCTGCATTGCATAAAAAGCTGCTGTTTTATATTTTATTTTCTCATTATCGCCTAAACCAAAAATCATATTATTGCCATAACCACAATTGTTGGTTTGCTGAAGCCACGCAGGTTCATAACCGTAAAGAAAACTTTTACTTCCACCCAATTGTATAAACTTAGCCAAAATATCTGCATACATCAAAGCCCCTTCGATTTCCACTTCCGGTTTTCCTTCATAAGCGGAATATCCATATTCAGTAACATACAATGGTGTATTTTCAGGTAAAATATTTTGAATATTTTTTAATGCGATAGAAAGCATCTCAGGCGCGGCTAATAATTGTGGGGCTGGCGAAGCACAAATATTATCAAACGGATACCATTCAAAAGAAAAAAAGTTGAAGAGATCAAGGCTATTATGGATTTTCAAATAATTCAAAAATTCACTTGTCCATTTTGATTCCGTAAAAGTAGTGCTATCATCAGGTGTAAAAGAAAGAGAAGCAAATCCTGGGCCTCCCATTCGCATTTCGGGTTCCAGTTGTCTTATCTTTTTCCCCAATTGATTATAAAGAGCTGCATAATCAACCGGAGAAACTAATTGGCCTTCTGGCTCCTCTCCCATTTCAAGTTCTCCTACCGGATAATGTTTTGCTTTAAAATACTTTATCATAGCCAGAACGTTATCCGGAGTATCGTACAAAAGCGCTGCAGGAAACAGAGCCGGTTGACCAGCAGTGATTCCGGATTTAAAAATCAGGTCTATTCCTGCCTGCTCTATGTTCGAATCCAGGTCGTTTTCAGTATGCCACGGATCTGTTGAAGACACACGAATAACTGTCTGATCATGATCGGGAGAATGATGCATCCAATCATGAAATTTTTCTTCTGGGTCCATCAATCCTGCCTGCATTTCTTTAATAGAAAAGCCAAGGCTGTCTCTCATATCTTTTGAGCCACCTGCTGCAGTATATGAACTTTGAGTCATGTAAATCCGGATAAAACGAACTCTAACCGGTTTATCTGCAATCTTTATTATGTTATTTTCCCCCTCTTTATTTTCAACAAACTTTTTAGTGAAAGGATACCATATTCCGGGTTGATATGGATCAAAATAATCCGGGTCGTTGCCCTTTGCATAATCTATTGTATAAAAAAGTGCGTAAGGGCTTCCCCATTTTATTCTGACTGCATTTATCTTTCGGTATTTGCCAAAGTCAACAATTACCCATTGCGGATGAAGTTTGTTGGATTCATGAGTATAATACTTATCTAAGTAAGGATTACTTTTCCAAAAAGTAGAAGTATCTCCATCAGAAATTCGCGAATAGCCATCATCGTTAGCCTGGTCATGCGTATTGCCTCTCCTGGGCAAACGGTAGCCATAAGAAATTTCTATCGGCCTTGTAGATATACTATCAGACACCCAATATCCCTGGTGCTTAGCTCTATCACTCCATTTGCCTTCAGGATTCCAATGCCATACTTCGCCTGCCAGTTCAGATCTTAGCCTGTAACTTATCGGTTTAAGTCCTACGGTTTCAATCGCTTTAATATTTTCCGGAGTAAGCATTTTGCTTATATCTCCTTTAAAATGGCCGTCTATAGCACCTCCTATATTCTTTGCTGGTATAAAAGAATTCAAAGGATGACCGGGAGAGTATAAGATATGGATTTCCCCTTTACCTGTTTTTTGAGCATATAAATTATTAAGAAAACAAAAAATAAAAAGAGGGAAAATGATTTTTTTCATACAGAATATTGATGTTAGCACTGTTTCTTTTTTTCAAAATAATTCCCTTACAAATGGTTTTTGCAATTTTAAACCTTAACCCAAAATTTTAAATACTCATTATAATCTGTATGCACTACCTCATAACCGGAGGGTATCTCCATGCCAAAACTATGATAAGTAACTAGTCTTGTTCCGGCAGGCCGTTTGTCTAATTTTTTAAATAAACTACGGTTGTAATAATTATACAACTCCTGGGAATATGTTATACTGGAATCTATTTTTTGAGTGCCCTGAACATTTTCATAAAAAGAATTATAGAAATAGAAATGATCGTATTTTTCAAAATCAATATTGGTGATATTATCACAGATAAAATCAATATTTTCTAACTGAAGCTGCTCTGCTATTTTCCGGGAAAGATCAACTAAGTAGGCTCTTTGTTCGATGCCATAAAATAATGTGAGTGGATGATAATGCGCTGCAGTTAAACAAAATTTACCGGCTCCGCTCCCGATATCCAATACTTTCACGTCATTGGAAATTGCTAAAAAGTTAGCTGCTTTTTTAGCAACTTCAAGCGGAGTCCAGTGTTTTTCCGCTACCTCCTGTATAGGTTTTGGATAAAGGGAATTAAATTTTTTATCTGATGCAAACCAATTCTTCATTTCCTGTAATTTTTTAAACTCTCTCTCTTTTCAATATCCACCTAAATTAAAACTATACAAAAAGTGAAGGTACAAAGTCAAGTACTAAATAGCAGCACAATTCTTAGAGAGTGTATTAATA
>DASSHD010000582.1:0-5894 GCA_035693085.1 Hanamia sp.
AAACTTCAATCTTGCCATTGCCACGATCCTGCACGATTACATTGCAGGGAAGCATCGTGCCAATAGTATCTTCGGCAAGCAATGCCTTATGCGCAAATTGCGGATTACACGCGCCAAGAATTTTGTATTTTCTGAAATCCACATCCAGTTTCTTCTTTAATGTGTCCTGAACATCAATTTGAGTAAGCACACCGAATCCTTCCTTCCTTAATTCATCGGTAACTTTTTCAACTGCTGTGTCAAAATCATCATTAACTGTTTTAGAAAAATGGTAACTCATATTTTATTATTTAAAAGTGTTTTAAAAATTATGATGCAAAAATGCCCTACCTAAAGTTGTTTATCGGGTACATTTGTTACATAAGGAAATATTTTAAGGATTTTTTTAACGCTTGCATATTTTATAAGACCACACAGGTTTTTAAAAAAGCCTCTGAAGTCTTTTTGTGTTCTTTGTTATTGAACATGCGCTGTAATGTTGATGCATCATTTACCTGGCAGTATATCCACCATCAATCACCAATTCGCTTCCTGTCACAAATTTTGATTCATCAGAAACCAGATAGAGAATTCCGTAAGCAATATCTTTAGCTTCGCCTATGTGTCCAAGAGGATGCAAGCTATTCAGATGTTCCATAAATCCCGGAACATCTTTTCCGAAATTTTCTACCATGGGCGTGAGAATAAATCCGGGATGAACAGAATTCACCCGTATCTTATTTTTTGCATAAATGATTGCATCATTCTTTGCCATTAGTCGTACAGCACCTTTGGCAGCATGATAATGAGGAACATCTCCTGCACCCACCAATCCATAAATTGAAGAAAGGTTAACTATACTTCCGCTACCGTTCTTCAACATGTGTAGCACGGCATGTTTGGTACAAAAAAATACTCCTTTTACATTCACATTCATACCCTGGTCCCATTCCTGGCCTGTTAACTCATGTGTAGGTTTATCAACCCCACTGATACCAGCATTATTGATCGCAGCATCTAGTTTTCCAAACTCTTTTACGACATCAGCAAAAACTTTCTTTACTTCATCTTCATTGGTTACATCTAAGTGCCAATACTTCGCAGTGCCTCCGTTTTTTGTAATTTCCCCGGCAAGTTTTTTCCCTTCCTCATCCTTAACATCTGTGATAGCAACTTTAGCACCTTCTTTCGCTAACAGGATACTGGTTTCTTTCCCGATTCCTATAGCACCACCTGTTACGATAACAACTTTGTCTTCTACTCTTTTCATAATAATAATCATTTAAGTTTTTAAAAAATTATAATCAATACTTGTTATGCAATCTACCGGATATAATTCTTTTTCCGCCTGCATTTGGTATGACAGTTATCAGACAAAAAGCTGATATTCATCATTGCAGTTTACCCAATATTTAAGATGAAAAAGGATTTAAAACTGATAATCATTTTTTTTATCTGTATAAAAAATAGAAAAGTAAAATAACCCTGAAAGAAGTACATCTAATCCCATCAACTAATGAAAAAATTTATGCAAGGCATCATTGTTGTACTACAATAAATAATATTCAGCTACATTTCAACCTGGATATTGGAAAAGATGATTGATAACACTTAAATAAAAAATTAAAAGCAATGGAAGAAATTATAACATTACCCGCTAATCAACCTTTTAAAGAAACTGTAGAAAAGATTATTTCTTTAATAAAAGGAAAAGAGTTTACAATTTTGGGGCGGATTAATCATGCAACAGAAGCTCATCAGCAAGGTCTGAATCTTCGGCCAACGGAATTGATCATTTTTGGTAATCCTAAAATAGGAACCCTCTTAATGCAGGATCAACAAACCTGCGGAATTGATTTGCCTGTGAAAATATTGATATGGGAAGACGCTTCAGGAAAAGTACGGCTCTCTTATAATACAATAAGCTTTCTAAAAACAAAACATCAGTTGACAGAAGAAAGTCACGCCGTATTGCAAAAGATTGAAAATGTAGTAGCAGGAATTTGTACCGAAGCTGCAAAATAAATTATGAAATAAAAATTGATCTTTATCCTCTTAAAAGTAAATCACCTTTGCGTTCACACTGATGCAGTCTCCCGACCCACGATTGCCGTTACTAAAAAATACCATAATTAAATTTCAACTTTCCCCCTGTTCATTGAATAGAAATCGTCGGAATTTGTTCGTTTACTGTATTTTTAAATTCTATTACCTGTAGTGGGATTACTTAGAATAAATCATTAAGCAAGATGAAACGAAATCCAAAAGATGTTTTCTTCGTTGGCATTCAACTTATTTTGTTTGTAGCCTATCTATTTCGATTTTCAAAAATTGATTTTGCAGTTCCCCGTTGGTTACAATTAACCGGGATATTTTTTTCAGTTGCCGGAATTTTTATTTCACTTGCTTCTGTTGTTACCTTAAACAAAAACCTTTCCCCTTTTCCAACTCCCAAACCAGGCGCTGAACTAGCTCAGTCGGGGATATACAAATACGTACGCCATCCTATTTATTCGGGTATTCTATTTTTCGAGTTTGGGTTTTCGATGTATTCCGAAAATACTTTGCGGCTTTTAATTTTCTTTACATTGTTGATTTTATTCAGGTTCAAAGCGGCTTTTGAAGAAAAGCTATTGCAGAATAAATTTTCTAATTATACTACTTATAAAAAAACGACCGGAATGTTTTTACCCAGGGTGAAATTATAGTAATGAAAAAATCATCTATCCCGAACTATTATCCAGGGGTTTATTAAAAAGCACCTTCCGGAATTTATCCCTTCAGATTCTTTCCCATAGCAATATGAAAATTAAATATCGGGCTTTGCAAAGCCCCCCACAATCTTACCCAGATAGGAAGTAGTTGCTCGGTTCCTCTTGCAGTGGTAATATCACCAACATCAATGATGCTTTGATTAGTCCATCCAAATGAATTCAGCAATTCTTTCACTTTCATTTTTGCTTCAGCTTCGTTACCACTTATAAAAACATTATGGCTACCCGGTACCAGTGAAGGGTTTACCATAATAAGAGCCGTCATGGTGTTTAAGCTTTTTACCACTTTGGTATCAGGGTATTCGCTTTGAATTTGCTCTGCAAGTGAGTCAGTATTACAAACTGTGAGGGTAGGAGGCATGCCTTTTGAAAAGTCGAGCGGGTTTGCAATGTCCAGTAAAATTTTTTCTTTAAGGTTTGCTTCACCTGCCATTTTTAATGCATTCAATGTGCCCGTGCCATTTGTAGCGTTTACTATAAATTCACCAAAAGCAGCAGCTTGGGTATAAGTGCCAGGTTTTATTTTTGGGTTTTGCTTTAGCCATTCATTAAACGGTGGCCTTCCAAAACTGTCAAGCCCGGTTTTGGCTAATGAATTTGATACATTGCGGGTACCTATCATTACGTCATGTCCTAACTGAAATAATTTCTCACTGATGGTTTGCCCTACGGGGCCGGTTCCTAATACTGCGATTTTCATTGTATAAGTTTTTAGATTATGAATCTGTTGGTGACAAAAATAATTTTTCGGTTTATATTTGTCATTAACTATACTTTTTATAGTGGTACAAATATAATTTGATTTTGGCGGATTTTCCAATAGCTGTCAGACAGGGAACATACTTTCATTTTTGACAGGATTAGCTGCCTGCCTGTATTACGCAACAAAAAAAATAATAAATATTATGCTGATTGATGGAAAGGAGAAAGTAATACTAATGAACGGAAGGGAATTTCATTGCGCGATGGATATAACCATGCGCTATATTGGCGGCAAATGGAAAACAGTTGTGTTATGGTATCTGAAGAAGGAAAAGAAACGGTTCAACGAGTTGAAGAAATTAATACCTAATATCACGGAGAAGATGCTGAGTCTCCAATTAAAAGAATTGGAAAAGGACGGCATCGTTACACGAAAAGTTTTCGCTGAAATACCACCTAAAGTGGAATACAGCCTGACAACTTTTGGCAAAACGCTAATTCCCATGTTGGAAGAAATTGCGAAATGGGGGAGAATGATGGCGGATGAAAAGGGCCAATTAAAAAGTAAAAAATAATTAATCAATAAATATAAATTATGAAACTCACAGGCAACAAGATTTTAATTACCGGGGGCGCAAGTGGTATAGGGCTTGGCTTAACCGAAAGATTTCTCAATGAGGGAAATAAAGTGATCATTTGCGGAAGACGTAAAGACGCTTTGCAGGAAGTGTCAAACAAATTCCCATCCGTTATCACAAATGTCTGTGATTTATCTGTTGAAGCGGAACGTATTCGTCTTTACAAATGGATTTCAGAAAATCATAGCGATTTAAATATGCTTGTCAATAATGCGGGTATCCAGAATTGGATGAATATTTCTGATGCTGATTTTTATGAAAAAGCTAATGATGAAATAGCTATAAACGTTGTAGCGCCAATTCATTTAGCAACTTTATTTATAAATTTAAAATCCCTGGATACCATTATTAACGTTACTTCGGGACTGGCATTTGTTCCGCTTACAAAAGTGTCGGTTTATTGCGCGACAAAAGCATTTTTACATTCGTTTACACTTTCCCTAAAGCATCTGCTGAAATCAAAAAACATTGAAGTTATTGAAATGATACCGCCCGCATTAAATACGGATCTTGGAGGAAAAGGTATTCACGATGGACAGCCACCAGTAAGTACGTTTATAGACGCGGTATTTCAGCAAATGAAAGAAGGTAAGACAGAATTTACTTTTGGTTTTAGTGAAGCAATGGCGAAAGCAACACCTGATATTATCAATGCAACATTTAATAAAATGAACCCATAAATCTATTGCTACTTAAACAACATGCTTCTAATAGTAGCAGTGAATAAATAAAGTATTATATTTTATAATTAAACCCAAAGAGCACTTCTGTTTTTGAAAGTAGATCACTTTTACATTTAACTTTAAATCATTTTGAAGCATGATGCTGCCTTGGAGAATTTTGGTTTGTTACCAATCTCAATAGACTGATAGTTTGAAAAACCAATTCCCTCATTTGGTAAAATAAAACCTCATTTTAATTTTACCATAATTGTCTTCATCATGCAAAACGTTGACTGCATATTTTCCTTTAGATAAATTTTTAAATGTTAAAGACGAATTTCCATTTTCCCAATTGTCTTTTTTTAATATTTCTTATAATGGTCATTAGGGAAAGCTTATGCCCTGTTGAAAAATCCAGGATTTCAGAAATGTAATCATTCAATCAGACTAAGGTTACTTTATAAATAGTAACTGGTTTTGCCCTGCCTTTTAAATCCACAGTTCCGATTAGTTCATAATGGTAAGGATTCTCCGGGTTTAGGTTTTCGTACACTGCTTTAGAAATAAGAATATCGGCCCCAAACTCATTGCACTTAGCCAAAATGCGGGCGGCCACGTTCAGTGTGTCGCCATGAAATGCAAGCTCCCTTTTGATCTCGCCTACTTCTACGCGGGTAACAACACCCTTGTGAAGCCCCGCCTTGAACTGAGGGAAGATTTCATATTTATTCAAATAATACTCTTTCCTATTATTAAATCCAGCCTGGCAGGCAAAATACAGATCAATGCTTCTTAACAGATCAGTATCATGATCAATTAACCAGGAAAGTACAATCTCATCACCAACATATTGATAAATTTCAGCCTGATATGGGATACAAACCTGGTTGATATCTGAAATGCAATCTCTTATTAATTTACTATATTTCACATGGCCCAATTTCTCCGCGTGGGCAGTAGAGGAAGTAAGGTCAAGAAAGATAAATGCTCTTTCTTCAATATTAGGATAAACATATTTCCCCAAGATGAGCGGCAATACTACCCCCGGGCCGAACCTTTTATTTATCTGTATGATAAAACTGATAAAAACACTCATGAAGAATGTATAGATGGCTACTAACTTGAAATAGCTCTTCCAT
>DASSHD010000583.1:0-6697 GCA_035693085.1 Hanamia sp.
ATACCTTGCCTTTTGAACAAAGCACCTTCAGGCGGTTTGTACACTCCTGCTGAAAGGCGTGTACGGCAGGCCGACTGCCATCATTTATACAATTATGAATCAGGATTTCACTATCCTAATTCTCGTGACACACTCTGCCCGGAACTACTGCTGAAACCTGCAATACTGCTCATTGTTAGCACTTCAGCCAGGCTTGCATAAATGCGAATGTAAGCGGTAGTTTATTTCTCATCACAACCATAATCAACTTTAAATGTAGTATCTACTTTTCTATTTATGACGCTTACTATCGCTGACCCTTTTTCCTTTTTTATAGAATCACCGACACTTAAAAAATTAAACAAATTGCTTTTGTCGAAATCCAAGTCTGTATATTTAAAATGATAACCTCCTTTATTCTGTAAAATTAAAGTACGGTAAGAGTGTTCATTTGAATCGATGTACTTATTTATAACTAAATAGTCATAGGTATCATTTTTTAAATCTTTATAACTATTACACACTGCAGCATTATCTTCTTTTATAGTTAACGCCACAAAAACAATAAACAATATTAGAAGTGCAACCCGACTCAAAATATTAAGAATTCCGAGTAAATAGAAATATTTTCTTGTTACATTATTGGTTGCAGCAGATGAGAGTTTAAAAATATTTCTGGTATCTCGAAAGAAACCGGTAAAAGGATTCACTTTGACGTTATTGTTATCAAGAACACCTTTAATCCAAAAACTAATTAAAATTGCAAAAACAAAAGCAACTGAAATAGGAATAAAATTTTTATCCATTGGAAGGTTCTAATTACCGCTTACGGTTCACGGCTTTGCGTAGTGGCGGCATTTAAGCACTTCCGTTGATTAGAATTACTATCGTTCAATTTAGCACAAATGTTCAATAGAAATCCGTCACCCGCCATTACGCAAAACCGATGTTAGCGGTTCGGGCTTTTGTCGTTATGTTTTAAATACTTTTTCAATTATTTCGTCAATTTCTTTAACGGAAATTGCACCTCGTATGCTTCCGTCTTCAATTACGGTTTGTTTGTCCTCAGTTATGATAAGTATACCGTTTTTGCCTCCACCTTCGTCAAATGGAAGTATTCCATTTTCTTTATACCAAGCATATTTTTCTTCCCAACGTTGTTTATATTCTTTATCGTGCAACATTCCGCAATGTTCCCAATAGTAAACTTCTCCTGTATCGTCATTTTCAATAGTAAAGTCGGGAAGTTTTTCTACTTCTTTAATGAAGAGTTTTTTCTCATAAAGCGGATTTAGTTTCTTATCGATTAAACGCTGATAAATCAATAATTCACTTTTAGAGCGTAACATTTTTCCGTCACTTGCTTGATGAATTAAATTCTTTTCTAAGTATTGACCTTCTATGTCAACTAATTCAGGATTACCAAATAAATTGGTTATTCGTTTTAGTGCGTCTGATTTTGTTGGTGAGGCAAAACCTTTTATGTCAAAAGCATTTCCTTGAATGAGTAAAATTACTTTGTCCTTTTGTCGTGTTAATGCTGTATAAAGCATTTCTCTTGACAACAAGAAACAAGGATTAGGAATTACAATAAAAACTTTTCCAAATTCACTTCCTTGTGCTTTGTGAACTGTCAACGCATAAGCCAATTCAAGAGGATTGTTTGCTTCTTCGGAAAACTCCCAACCTTTAAAAGTGTATTTGTAGCCTTTTTGAGAGGTAAATTCTATCTCTGTGTTTTTGGGTCTTCCTTTAAAAGTCATTTTGGACGTTTTGAATTGTCCAATTACCATTCCTATTTCGCCATTTGCAACGTAATTCAATGAACCGTCTGGCCACACTTCGTTTCTTCGGCTGTTAAACAGATTGATGATTTTGTCTCCATATACAATTTCTTCTAAGCCAATAGGTGAAGGAATTTTGCCGTATTTATTACGTGCATATTCAACTTTGTCTTTTCTGAATTGCTTATGAATTTTTCTGTTTAATGCTCTGACACCAAAAACTTTTTCTCTAACAGGCGATAAGATTTGCCAATGCTCTGCTGAATTAGCGGCTTCTCTGAAATTAAAATATCTGCCGTCAGATGAACCAAGAGTTTTATTAAACGTTTCAACATCTTCAATAGAAGACATTCCTAATTCTGAAACTAAAACTTCTTCAAACTTCTTGTCAAATTCCGTTTCGTTTTCCCAATATTCTATTCGCAGATAATTTGAATTAGGTGTTGTAATTATATGGTTTATAATACTGTCCGCTCCAGGTTCTAAAGATTCTCCGCTAAACCATTCTGCAAGTTGCAAATCTTCTCTTTTAGTTCCGCCTTGTCTACGTTTTATTGTAAGTTCGGCATAACCTTTTCCAATTCTTGGAAACAAAGTTTCAATTCCTTCGGGTTTCAGAAAGTGAATTATGTCAAGAAATGGACGTCCTGCACCTATTGGCGGTAATTGCCTGTGGTCGCCAACCAAAATGAAACGTTTTACTCCTTGTAAACAATCTAAGGTGGTAGCTAACATTTCTTCGGTAAGCATTGATGCTTCATCTAAAATAACTGTTGCATATTGGTCGCAACGTTCATTTGAAAAAACATATCGTTGCACTTCTCCGTTGTATCTTCCGTAACCAGATAGAAATTGTGCCAACGTTTTTGCAGTAACATTTATATCTTTAGCGACTTCTTCCATTCGCACTCTTGCTTTACCTGTTGGGGCAAGCAAAAGAACTCCGTTGTCTTCCACTTCTTTTTGTCCTGCTAAAATGGTAAGCAATGTTGTTTTACCTGTTCCTGCGGGACCAATCAATACAGAAAATCTACTTTCTGCAATTTCTTTCAATGCAGCGGCTTTCTCTTTTCTTGCCTTTAATTCTTGTTCATCGGGTTTACCTTTGGTAAATGCTTTTAAAGCGTCATCCAATAAAGAACTCCAATCTGCATTTAATTCAAGTCGTTTTGCATTTATTCGTTGAGTAATTTTTTGATTGATAATTTCTCTTGTTTCTGCAAAACGTTTTAATTGATACGCCCTTTCACCGTTTTTCATTTCTTGCAACGTAATTGCGTCCGCAAATACAGTTTCGGCTAAATCAAAATAATCGCTATTAATATCACAAGCTGGCGAAATAGATAAATTTCTTATCTGCTTAATTATTTCTTTACGTGGCAATAAAGTGTGCCCAAGTATAGAAGCAAATTCTAATTGTTGTATCGTTAATGCTCTTATGCGGTTATTTTCAAAAGGGTCTGAATATAAAATGCCGTTTGGCAATAAATTATCAGTTTCTTTTTTCAAGTATAATCCTAAATCAATTGTTCCTAATGCTATTGGCGTGGCGGTTAGTCGCAAATCTTCGTATATCAAATATGGATTACTCAAATATTCTTCGTCTTTTCTCTCAATTCCTAATTCTTCTCTTTCTTCGTGAACAAATAGAAATTTTGCTTGCTCAATATTCAAGTCAAAACGACTTAGTAAGTGTAGAAACTGAATACGGGTTGGCGTTGCTTTGATTTTTAATTGTTGATACAGTCTTTTGCTGTTAAATGGAATTAATGCAGCAACCGCATCTGATAAAATACCTTTTGGATTGTCCAATGCTTTTTCAAAAAGAAGCCAAGGGTTTTCCTTGTCGTCTTTTAGTTGATTAATAATTTCCGCAGCAACAAAATGACCTTTTTCAATTCCAAAAGCACAAAGTGCTGAACCCATTCCAGGGTAAGCACCTCTCAATTTTTCCAATTCGGCAATTTCGTTATGAATCCATTGGATTTTTAGAGTATTGTTTTCGCCAATTCCTAATGTTTCGGCTTTCTCTAATGATTTTATGCATTCTAACAAAACTCTAATTGCACTATCATTGCTTACGTGTTCGGCTGCATACGAAAATTCAAAACGTTTGTCGTTTGGGACAATAACTGCTATTTCTGCAATATCAAAGTCAATATTTTCTTCCTGATATGAAATCGCTTCGTGGTATGGTAATAGGAAACCATTTTTGCCGTCCTTTCTAATGGAATGCAAAATCATATGTTCCCAATATGCGGCAGAAAAATGTTTATTGCTTCCTTCGTATGCTTCGGAAGGAATGATTTTATCAATTTTTCCAACGCCTACTAAAACTCTTCCCGATTCTTCTACAAACGGTGTTTGTTTAGCGTAGAAAAAAACAAGAGAATGTTTTGGTGATAAATGTTCAAAAAAAGCATTTAATAATGCTTTCTGATTATTCAATTCTTGAACCCAATGGTCATTCCCGCTTGTTGCCCAATCAAGTTGTGGTTCTCGGCTTTCGTCAAAATTCAAGTCATACAAACTTGTTTTCTCTTTTGCATTTTCTTTCAGCATCCAATGATAGGGAACTGCTGCAGCTGAAAAAGCTGGAAATTGAATTTTTGTCGGCTTTAAATGTCCGTGTGTTGTTGGTGAACTTTCTGCGTATGGGTGTTGCAAGGTTTTGTAAAAAGCAAATGACGACATAAATGTCGCTCGTTCGCCAACACAAACGGGATATTGGTCTTCTTCTAAGTCTTTTATGAGTTGTCCTTTTGTGCTTTCTTCTAATTCGTCATCTCTGTTTAACGCACAATTTTTCAAAATAAGACAAGCACCATTGGCTTTAGGATTGTTGCAAACTGAACCATTCCAAGCGTTGTCATGCCAAGGCACACGAATTGAAAGATGTTTTAAAATGTATCTTGGATTATGTTTCACGTTTTTATTTTGATCTTGTTTATGTCTGCAATTTGTTTGTTGTAGGGTCGTTTTAGCCTGACCGCTAACGTTTAAGGCTTGGCGATGGGCTGGTATTCAATGAACTTTCAGCCCGGTACGTCAGCCGATTGAAAAACTACAGCCGAAGGTAAATAAAAAAAGCCGATATTTGTTCGTCTGCTGGAACTACTGCTGATAGCGAACTACAGCCGATTGTTATCCCTTCAGCCAGCCTATTGCCAAACCTTTTGTTGTATGTTCGCCCTTCTTCTTGGTGGCTTAATTTGAATGTCTGTGTCTACCGAAGTGGGGTATGTCCCGAAGCGTTGGAACAAGACAGGCTCTTTGGAAGGTTGACTTTTGCACTTACAATCTGTGGAAATTTTCAGTCGCCAAATCATTGTTCCTGCGGTGCCAGCTCATTTTCAATTTGTTCACTTTTATTTCCTTTGCGATGAAACAGTTTGAAGTTCTCTTTACCAAAATTGTAAGTAAAATTAAGCCTCAAAAAACGGGATGCTTTTTTTTCGATACTTTTTTGGGTGAATGCATTCGGGATGCCGGTGTTTGTTTCTTTATGAAGCGTGTTTAAAGCATCTAAAAGAATCAGTGTAACAGAGGCATTTTTCTTTTTGAGAAAATCTTTTTTCAAACTTATGTCCACAAAACCAAACTGAGCCATAGTTCCCTGTGGGATTGCGATAGGTGAATTATAATTTGCATCTATTTGTACACTAAAATGAGAAGGTAATTTCATATTTGAATAAATCTTCGCAAACCAATTAAGTTTATGATTAGTAAACGATACAGAGTTGACATTTGCAGAAATATTGCTTTGAAACAGATTCACATTGGCCGTAATATTCCACCATTTTACAATCGGGGTGTATAACGTGAATTCCGCACCATAGTAATTATTGGTATTTGCGTTGATGGAATAACTGATAAGTGTATCGTTGGAATTATTGAAAGGCTCTGTATAATTAGTGATCTCGTCGGTGATATTCCTGAAATAAAAAGTGGTCATGAAGTTGCTGCCTTCCCCGAAAAGCTTTTTGTAAGATAATTCAAATGAATTGGTGTATTGAGGTTTTAAATCAGGATTTCCTTTGGTCAGGTTTTGCGGGTCAGTGAAATCAACAAAAGGAATGAGTTGCCGGAAGCCGGGCCGATCCACACGTCTGCTGTAATTCACCTGCAATTGGTTCTTGTCATTGAATTTGTAAGTAAGAAAAGCGCTGGGAAACAAACCGGGCTTATCACTTGTTGGTTTGAACACAAGCGATTCACTTGGGATAGAACCAACATACTGATATTCTTCTCCACGCAAGCCAAACTGGTAACTTAATTTATTCCATTGACTGGAAAACTGTGCATAAGCAGCCTGGATATTTTCATCAAAAGTATATGCGCTTGACAGGTAATTATTAAAAACATAACCGCTTGAATCCAGGTCAAAAACATGATAGGCGCTGCTATAGTTGCGATGCGTGGTTTTCAAACCGGTTTCCAGCTTTGATTTTTCAGAAAATGGATTTACATAATCCACCTGACCTGTAAAATAAGTGCTTTTCCCATTGGTGGTATTGGTTTGCAGGGAAGTACCCGGTTTGAGAACACCGTTCTTATCGAAAAATTGTGTTTGAAAATTTCCGTTAACACCATCAGAATAATCTTGCAAATTAAAATCAGCAGACAGGTTTTGCCCTTCTTTTTTAAAAGTATGTTTATAGCTGAGGTCTCCGGAATGGAAAAGGAAAAAACTTCTGTTAGACGTGTTCCTTGTCGTTCCGGAATCCATGGTGAGCAAGTTATCCATAAAATTATTCCTGACTGTACCGGTTGTCAGATAGTCTCCGCGGCCAATTTGGCCATTAAATGAAAGGGTGTTTCTATTATCTAAAAAATAATCGATTCCAAATTGCCCCATCTTAAAGTGACCTGTCCGATGTCCATCGCCCGTTTGTTGCAGCCAGTTGTTTCCTGCAATGTTATGGCGAATCAGC
>DASSHD010000584.1:0-2798 GCA_035693085.1 Hanamia sp.
GGAATCTTTTGATTTTCTTTGTTTGTAGAAGTATTTAAATTTTTGTATTCCGAACCAACTAAACCTTCCGTCCCGCCTGAAGTATTTCCTAAATAAGAGTTGATTGCGTTTGATATTGGATCTTTTGCTTTTAGAGAAGAAGAATTTTTTATTAATCCTTTGGTTATTTTGTTTCCTATAACATTTCCTCCCAAATTAAAATTTTGAGAGTAGGTTCCTGGGCTAATTTCTCTTATTCTTTTTTTTAATCCCAAGAAATATATATATAACCAACGTTATAAAAGATATGGTAAGAAAAAGAAACATATAAGTATAAAATACCCAACCTGAACCCATTACTTTTTTTTCCTCCAAGAAATAAAGAATAAATCCGTAGAAAAGAAGAAATGGAATCATTCGAAAGAAAAACTTTAAAAACGAAAAAAAGGATTTAGGTTTGGGCGTGACGAAAACATATCCAATTAAAATAGTTAATACGGGTATAATAAGTACATACTGATAAAAAAGAAGTGTCTCCATGTTTTTTTTATTAAATAATAATATTCAGAATTCTTTTATGATGAAGGCTTAACATAGGTTTTATCCTTTATATTTTCTTTCAGAGGCTGAATTATAGGGTTAACTATTTCTATCTTCTTTTCAACAACCTTTCCTCCAATTTTTTTGCAACATTATTCAGAACTAATTTCCAAGATTCTTTTTGTTGTTCTCTTGCAAAACCAGTTGGCACGGAGCCAAAGTCAACATTTGATTTTGAATTTATTTCAAACTTTGTATTTCCATTTTTATCTTTAGACAAAGTAAATGTTATTATTCCCTTTTCCACATGTCCTTCTAAAGTTACAAACGTTGCTGACAAGGTGCCTTTTTCATCTTCTTTTATGCTTTTTATTAAAACATATCATCGTTCATCGGTCCAATAATGTCAATCTTAATAAAATTTCCCTCCTTAAATTGTGCTGGATTTCCATTTGCGTCAACTGGAGCATTGAAGGTTGCTTTGGAGTTACTTAAAAAATCCTGAGGGGCTTTTTTAAATTGTGTTTTAAAGTTATCAAATGTGATATTTGGCTGTTGAATAGCTATGCTATAGTGTTGGATCTGTGCTGTTTGCTCATTCGGTAATTTTATCTTTAGCTCTCCCGGTTTTTTAAATTTTGACATAAAATTTTCCAGTTCAAGACCATCTCTATCAATGCCATCGATTGGTGAATTACTTGAAAATTGATACGGCGTTAATTCTGGATATTTTGCAGTTATTGGATACACCGAAATAAACCGCGCAATATTAATCCACAAAACCATCGCTACAAAATTTGCGCCACAGAACTTCTTACATACTTGGACTAACAGGGGTAATCTTATTAAGAGATATGCAGTAAACCATCAAGTAATCAGGATTTTTATTTTTGTTACAATATAACAATGAAGCATAAACGTAAATACAAACAGTTCTTTTAAATTTAGAACTCTTTTACCAATCCGTACAACTATGGCTAATCCAAAAAACCATCGCTACAAAACTTGCGCCACAGAACCTCTTGCATACTTGGACTAACAGGAGATTGTAAGTGCGATAAAAATTATTAATTATTCCAGTTTTAATTCTTTTAAATTATCTGCTTTCCATCCTTTAAGTAAGCTTAATATTTCTTTTTTTGATTTTTGCGCTTGTAATAATTTCATATTATCAAGTATTTTTTTAATCCATGGCACTGAAGTATCATTTTCATTTTCGATAAACTTGATGCAGCTTTCAATTTCATTATGCATGGTGGACAGTTCTAACCAACAAGCAGTATAAGTAACTGCTTCATATATTCTAAGATTTGTTTGCTTTTTTTTATGGTATGCTTTATAAAAATTAAGAGGTATTTCAAGTTCATTAATTGTTTCTTCATATAATAATAGTTGTGGTAGTAAATCTTTAGCAGTATTTTCAATTTGTGTGTCGCTAAAATCCCATATCTGACCTCTATCTTTCAATTGTATTCTGTTACCAAAAGTTAAACCTATTACCTTGTGAGGATAGTAAAGTGGCATTGTAAACCAAGACACATATCTTTCATCTTTCGTAGATGACCTTTCAAAGCAAAACCCAATTACAATATCTTGAATTGGTTGCTTAATTAAAAAATCATTCATGAAATAATAATTATGCATTAATGAATTCATGATATTTATTCCTAAAATAACTTGTAATTTCTTTTGTTTCATTTTTTGATTATTTAGGCTTTATTTCTTTAATGGTCTTAACTGATTTAGGTAAATTTGCCTTATATTTTGTAATTTCTGCTGGTGTCAGTTTTGCCTTTCCTGTTTTTAAATCAAATATTGCTGAAGGGTTATCTATATCGCCAACAACAACATCAGCCCTAACAGACCCGGGTGTACCATAGTTAACTCTTATGCCATCTAAATAGGATACTTCAGGGCTAACACTTAAGCCTTGCTTTTGGAGAAGATTTATTTGCTCTTTAAACGCTGTATGAACATTTGTACCATATACAGGCCCCGATCCTTTACCAGTAATAATTTTGGCTTCATTAGCCGCAGATTGAATTGCATATTCTATATCTCCGTAAAATGACTTTAAAATAGCTCCTCCTAATTTAAATGAACCTTCAGTAGCAGCTGCTGTTATTGTTGGTAATGCAATATTATTAGCAAAGTTGTTCCATGTTTTATTTTCAGCAAGTTTCAGCCATCCTTTTTTGGTGTTATCTAAATTATAACCCGCGTCATTCGTTCTTGTATTATTTATGTTTTGCTGTTCCGGAGAGACATAATTATTACTT
>DASSHD010000585.1:0-3299 GCA_035693085.1 Hanamia sp.
CAATGGTTTCATAAGATATCAACAAAAAAATGTGGAAACTAAAAAAGAAAAAAAAGAAGCAAAAAAAAGAAAAAGGTAGTAATAGTAATAGTGTCTACTTTTTTCAGGACAAGACACTTTCAACCTCCAACCTTCAACTTTCAACTTTCAACTTTCAACCTTCAACATTCAACATTCAACTTTCAACTCACAACTTTCAACAATTTACTTACCTTTATTCTCCTGAATTTTTTAAGAATGAAAAAGACCGCTGCTATCTTGAGCTTGCTTATAAACCTAACCTTTTTTGCAAATGCACAAGATCCTCATTTTTCTCAATTCTTTGCTTCGCCACTCACTTTAAATCCTGCTTTTACCGGAAAATTTGATGGGACATTACGCATAGCCGGTAATTATCGTAATCAATGGCCTGCATTCAGTAATGTTTATACTACTTCTACATTAAGTGTGGATTTTGATATTTTAAAAAACAGACTTCCAGACTATGACAGGTGGGGTGTAGGAATCATTGCCCTCACAGACAAAGCCGGAAGCGGCGTACTTACCAGTAACTATATAGGATTATCAACATCGTATCATAAAGCTTTAGATGAAGATGGTTTTAAACAAATAGGAATTGGTTTCCAGGGAACTTATGGTCAAAAAAGACTGGACAATAGTAAATTATATTTTGAAGACCAGCTTACACCTTATGGTTTTACCGGAGTAACCCAGGAAATTTTTTATGAGAAAAATCTAAATATAAATTACTTAGATGTGAATGCCGGATTATTATTTTCGGCTTCAACTGATGAAACCAACAATTTTTACATTGGCGCCTCAATGTATCACATCAATCGTCCTCACCAAAGTTTTCTTGGCGCTAATTGGAACATAGCCACCCGCACCACAATCAGTGCAGGAGGGTATTTCCCTGTATCTGACATCCTGACTCTACATACCAGTGGCATTTTTCAATATCAGGCCGCTGCTACTGAAACGGTTATCGGCGGCGCATTGGCAGCGCCTATAGATCCCAAAAGTGAGAACCCTTCCAATGTGTATGCAGGATTGTGGTATCGTTTTAAGGATGCTTTAATTCCTTATGTTGGATTGGAATTTTCAGGCATGAGAATTGGCGCAAGCTATGATGTAAATGTATCCAGTTTGAAAGCAGCTTCACAAAGCAGGGGTGGAATGGAAATTTCTTTGATTTACGTTAGAAGACCACCAGGATTTAAAGGCATTCCTTGTCCGAAGTTTTAAAAAAATAAATTCTCTTTTTTATTTCCTTTTCCTTTTCAGATAGAAAATATTTGGCAGCAAAACTCCCTAAGAGTATCTTTGCCGTCCTTTAAACAGAATGGCGCGTTGGTCAAGGGGTTAAGACGCCTCCCTTTCACGGAGGAATCACGGGTTCGAATCCCGTACGTGCTACAAAATAATAAAAATTAAAGCCTTGATAGTAATATTTTCAAGGCTATTTTATTTATGGTAACAGTTTATGTTTTATTGAGTTTAAAAGATAAAGCTACTTATGTTGGGATGGCTTTGGATGCTCTTAAAAGATTAAAAGAACATAATACCGGAAAAAACAGATATACTAAGGCTCATCTCCCCTGGAAAATAATTTATACAGAACAACACCCGGATTGGGCCGCAGCAAGAATTAGAGAAAAATACTTAAAATCCACAGCCGGAAAAAATTGGTTAAAAAAATACTTTCACAGAGGAATCACGGGTTCCCTGCCTGCTTGACGCAGTCAGGCAGGGAATCCCGTACGTGCTACAAAATAAAGCCTGAAATGCAGCAAAATAAGCATCTCAGGTTTTTTTGTTTCTAAAAATGGTTGAAAAAATATTACTTAAAATATTTTTATACCAGCCTTCAATCACTATCTTCTCAATTATCTTTGCAATATGCTATCAATAAGTAACCGGGGCAAAATAATGCCCGCTTCCCCCATCAGGAAATTGGTTCCTTTCGCAGAAGCTGCAGAAAAGAAAGGAATTACTATTTATCATTTGAATATAGGGCAACCTGATATAGAAACTCCTCCTGAAACATTGGAAGCGGTTCGCCGGTCTGATTTTAAAATCCTGGAATATAGCCACAGCGCCGGAAATGAAAGCTATAGAAAAAAATTAGTAAAATACTATCAATCTGCAGATATCAATATAGATTATAACGAGATCATCGTTACAACAGGTGGAAGTGAAGCGATTTTATTTGCATTTATGAGTTGCCTCGATGCCGGAGATGAGGTAATTATCCCTGAACCATTTTATGCCAATTATAATGGATTTGCAGTAGCAGCGGGGATCACTGTTAAACCCATTACTTCAAATATTGAAAGTGGTTTTGCACTTCCCCCCATAGAAGAATTTGAAAAAGTTATCACGCCAAAAACCAGGGCCATAATTATTTGTAACCCTAATAATCCAACCGGATATTTATACAGCCGGGAAGAAATGGAAGTACTTAAAATGATTATAAAAAAACACGATCTTTTTTTATTTTCTGATGAAGCCTATCGTGAATTTTGTTATGAAGGAAAGCATTTCAGTGCTATGCAATTAAAAGGAGCAGAAGATAATGTAATATTAGTTGATACTATAAGCAAACGATACAGCGCTTGTGGTGCAAGGATCGGCGCCTTGATTACCCATAATAATGAGGTATTGCAAACCGCTTTGAAATTTGCACAGGCAAGATTAA
Organism: Hanamia sp.; assembly: GCA_035693085.1. Taxonomy (GTDB): domain Bacteria; phylum Bacteroidota; class Bacteroidia; order Chitinophagales; family Chitinophagaceae; genus Ginsengibacter. The sequence goes on from DASSHD010000585.1 coordinate 2,699, forward strand.
GCCCTCCGGGATTGGGTCAAATTTTAGGTGAAGCCGCTGTTGATCTTCCTTCAGATTATTTTGAAAAGCCAAAAGCCGAATACCGGTTAAGAAGAGACACCCTTGTAAAAAGATTGAACCATATTCCAGGCGTATTTTGTCCCAATCCGGGAGGCGCATTTTATGCAATGGCATCCTTACCAATTGACGATACTAATGCTTTTTGTCAATGGCTATTAGAATCTTTCAACTATAATGGCGCTACTCTGATGCTTGCGCCGGCTACAGGTTTTTATGGTACTGAAGGCCTCGGAAAAAATGAAGTCCGTTTAGCTTACGTATTAAATGTTGACGCGATAAACAATGCAATGGATTGTTTGGAAAAAGCATTGGAAATATATCCGGGAAGGAAAGATTTGAAATAACAATTTCATTCTCTTTAGCATTGTATTTTTTAGGTAAAGTATTATCTTCGCGCCCCAAAATGTCGGGGTAGCTCAGCTGGTTAGAGCATCGGATTCATATCCGCCTGAGGCGGACGGCGGTTCAAGTCCGCTCCCAGATATAAGTTGGTTCTTTAAAATTAAAAAAATGTCGGGGTAGCTCAGCTGGTTAGAGCATC
>DASSHD010000586.1:0-10046 GCA_035693085.1 Hanamia sp.
GGGTAGCTCAGCTGGTTAGAGCATCGGATTCATATCCGCCTGAGGCGGACGGCGGTTCAAGTCCGCTCCCAGATATAAGTTGGTTCTTTAAAATTAAAAAAATGTCGGGGTAGCTCAGCTGGTTAGAGCATCGGATTCATAACCCGAAGGTCGGCGGTTCAAGTCCGCTCCCCGATACAACCTTTAAGTACCTATCTGATAATAACTTAGGCACATTTAAAATCATTATTGATGCGTAGTATAAAATAAAAGTCTTATTTTCTTATTCCTACATGCTAATTAATTTTACTTTAGAATTTCAATTTTTTAAAACGACGCTGTACTTCCCGTTCTACCTGCTCAAAACCTGGTAAGTCTTTTATCTGCTCACTCATGGAGTTTTTCCAACGTCCTTTGTATTGAGGCAACCGTTCGGTTAATTTTTTTGGAAAGTCAGCAGCATTTAATTTTTTACCTGCACATTTTTTGGCAAATTCGCTCATGTAAAAATTAGCATCCATACCATAACATTCCAGCAAATACCAGATGTCGTAAAAATCTCTGGCTTGCATCCTTTGCATCACTGTACGCATTTTCTCCACAAGTACTTCTTCCAGAGAGTAACATAAAAGTTGATGTTCCTCAACATCGGAATAAGGAATGATAACATCTTTCATAATGGGGGCAAATTCCAATTCCTCGTTTCGCGAAATATCAACTTTAACTCTTTTGTTGTTGCCTTGTCCGCCAAGCGGGCCTACATAACTGATGTAAAAGTTAATGCCACCATCTTCATGCTCGTTGTTATCAATTATCCCCAATGGAATATTTGCTTCTTCCCGAGTAAACTCAAATGTTTCTGTAAACCAGGAAAAAATTTTGTCGTTGGTTATTTCTTTATTGAGTAATGTAAAATCAAGATCTTCAGAAAACCGGTAATCTTCAAAATACACTTTCTTTAAAACTGTCCCACCTTTAAACACAATAGCTTTAGAAAGTTGTTCGTGTTGGGCAATAGCTTTCAATATCCATGAAAGTATATAGTCTTTTTCTATCTGCTGGTCCCGAACACCCACTTCCCTGGCCTTTTGTTGTATCTCTCCGGGTTTAATCATGTGCTAATGGAAGCTTTAATAGTTTCAGTTTCTAAATTTTGTTGAATACTCCACCTGCTAATCATCTTCCCTGTTTTGGGCAGTTCAGTATCTAAAACCACGTAAGACACTGTCTTCATTTTTTGCAAATCATCAATGATTTTATTTTTGATATCGAGTGTTTCCAAAAGAAATCCCAATCGTTTTATGACTGCCTGTGAATTGAATTTTTTGGCATAATCAAGAAGTGTATCAAATTTAATTTTATCCTTTGAAATATAAATTGCCCTCGCTACCTCAACAATTCCACCGGTATAGTCAGGTTTGAATAAGCAGTCTATAAAAGTTTTCTCAAGGTCTGAGCAAAGCACTTTATTAAAGTTATCTATCCATATCTTTTTTGCTCCAAAAAAATGTTTTTCATTATGGTATATGAACTGAAAAGGAATGTTTTTTATTTTTATTTCTGAAGGCCTTATTTGTTTTGAAACAACAATTTGCTCTTTCAGAGAAGGTTGAGTAATCAGGTTGTGAATTTGCAAAGCAGAATAATAACCGATATAATGTTGGGCATCTTTTACCAAATGTTCTGCTATTAAATGCCAGTCGGGCATAAATAATTCTGCATTTTGTTCGTAAGGAATAATATAATAAACACCTGCTTTTAATCGCATTAAAAGCCCTCTTTTTATCATGTCGCTAAGTAATTCCCGAAGAGTACTTTCCTTTGAATCAGGCAAGGCATTTAAAGCCTCATTGTAATCAAAACATGGTTTCTTCTGTTCGTTGAAATAGAATAGAAGTTCATTAGACCGTGTTGATATATACTTATTTTTCATAGTAATTATATCAGGATAAACCTGACTACAATGATACGAAAGATAAATTTAATTTTATGTTTTAAACCTCTAAAAGTTATTTTTATAATCTAAATATCGGGATAATCCTGACTTGTTAGCATTAATCCTCCTTTCACTCCGGCAGGTTGGCAATCGCCATCAAATCACTAATAATTTGGTTCAATAAAAGTCCGCTCCCCGATACTTTTACTTTTTCGATACTTTCATTTTTTTGAATTATAGAGTTTACATAAACAGAGATTCTCAAAAGAGAAAAATGCCTTAAAAGTGGAATGGGAAGAAAATGGATCGGGGCGAAAATAAAAGATCAATTTGAAAGTTATGGTTTTATAATTGAAGGAGGCTGATTGATGAAAAAGGGTATAGATCTTTTAATCCTCTGACAAGTAAACTGACAAATTCATTGTCTTTACGCATTGTATTTTTTCTTCAAAGTATTATCTTCACACCCTAAAATGTCGGGGTAGCTCAGTTGATTAGAGCACCGGATTCATATCCGCCCGAGGCGGACGGCGATTCAAGTCCGCTCCCCGATACTTTTTCTTTACTTTTTATAAGCTCTTCAAATCATTAGTACAAAACAAATTATCTCCTTTAATTATTTTGATGATTTTTACAGTATACATATTATTTTCTCCCAATCATCAAAAAATCTATATTGGCTATTCTTCAAATCTTAGAAAGGTTTAAACCGCATAATAAATTGGGCACAAAAGGCTGGACGCGCAGATACCGCCCGTGGCTAGTAATTTATAATGAATTTTACCAAACTAAAAGTGAAGCATTAAAAAGAGAAAAAAATCTTAAAAGTGGCAAGGGCAAAGAATGGATATGGTCAAGAATAAATGCTCAATTTGCCGGCAATGGTTTTATATCCACATGAAAAGAATTATCAGAAAAATCTTTTAAGGAATGTCTTTAGCAACTGAAATAATTCAGAAACGAATCACTTTTTACATTGTATTTTTTTGGCAACGTATTATATTCCTGCCCGTTTGAGGCTGATAGTTCAACTGGATAGAGCATCGGATTCATATCCGCCTGAGGTGGACGGCGGTTCAAGTCCGCTCCCCGATACTTTTACTTTTTCGATACTTTCATTTTTTTGAATTATAGAGTTTACATAAACAGAGATTCTCAAAAGAGAAAAATGCCTTAAAAGTGGAATGGGAAGAAAATGGCGGTTATAATTCGTTCCCGTATTCTAAGCTGAAATTTCATTTCAAAAATTTGTTTGAGATAGAAATTCTATTTTGATATAGTTCCGGTTTGTCTTTCCTTTTGTAACTTAACTTTATCTTCCTTATTTTTATTTAGAAACGTCTTATCAGATCGGATAATTAGAAAATTATTATTAAAAGTATTCCTTCAGGAATTTATTATAGACAGGTCAATACAGGATGGTTGGATTTTTTAGGTTATGTATATTCGTAGATAACATGAAAAAAAATTAAAAATTTCATTAAAGCAATATGAAAAAATTTATCAGTTTTTCCTCTCTTCAGTTTATTTTCTTTGTGGGGTTTTCTCAAATTAATGTAAGCCAATTATTATGCAATAATCTTTCTAATCCAATAGGTATCGGAACTGCACAACCTCAATTTAGCTGGCAAATAACATCCGATAAACGTAACGTGATGCAGACAGCTTATGAAATAAAAGTAGGAAGTGATTTACCTGGTTTAAAAAAAGGAAAAAGTTTAGAATGGAAAAGTGGCAAAATTCTTTCTGATCAATCTATGCGGGTAGATTACAAAGGAAGCATCTTGCAATCAGCAAAAAAATATTTTTGGCAGGTAAGAATATGGGATAATTATGGTAAAGCTTCCGGCTGGAGCACTCCGGCTTTTTTCCAGACGGCGTTGCTAGATATAAATGACTGGAAAGCCAAATGGATTGAACCGGGTTTCGTTGATACTGTTGGCCAGCCAAGCCCCACGTTCAGGAAACAATTTTCAGCAGATAAAAAAATAAATTCTGCTGCAATCTTTATTACAGCTCATGGTTTATATGAAGCGCAGATAAATGGAAAACGTGTAGGGAATGATTATTTTACTCCGGGCTGGACAAGCTATAACAAAAGGCTTCAGTACCAGGAATATGATGTAACTGACCTGGTAAAAGAAGGAAGAAATGCTATAGGCGTGACACTCGGCGATGGGTGGTACCGCGGCCATCTGGCATGGGAGAATAATAAAAATATTTATGGAAAAGATATTTCGCTTTTACTTCAGTTAGAAATCACCTATGATGATGGTTCTGTAAAAACAATTGTGTCAGATGAGAGTTGGAAATCAACAACAGGAAGCATCCGAAGTTCAAGTATTTACGATGGTGAGACAATTGATGCCCGCCTGGAAAAAACAGGATGGTCATTGCCAGGCTACGATGATTCCAAATGGAGCGGAGTCAACGTTGAGAATTTTTCAAATGATAACCTGGTTGCTACTATTAATGAACCAGCAACTAAACACGAAACATTTAAACCCATAAAAATTTTAACCACACCCAAAGGTGAAAAAGTGATAGACTTTGGACAGAATTTAGTTGGTTGGATAATGGTGAAAGTAAAAGGAAACGAAGGCGATACTGTTATTATTAAACATGCGGAAGTATTAGACAAAGAAGGGAATTTTTATACAGCAAACCTGCGCGGTGCAAAGGCAACATCCACCTACATTTTAAATGGAAAAGGAGAAGAATTTTTTGAACCGCATTTTACGTACTATGGTTTCCGTTATATAAAAGTAGAAGGCATTAAAGGAAATTTGAATCCAGATGACTTTACTGCCGTGGCCATTTATGCCGATATGAAACCTACAGGCACATTTACTACTTCCAATCCATTGGTCAATCAATTGCAGCACAATATTCAGTGGGGCCAAAAAGGAAATTTCTTAGACGTGCCTACTGATTGTCCTCAACGGGATGAAAGATTGGGATGGACGGGCGATGCGCAGGTTTTTTCCAGGACCGCATCTTTCAATATGAATGTAAATAATTTTTTTGACAAGTGGATGAAAGATGTAGCTGCAGATCAGTTTGCCGACGGCGCTGTACCGCATGTAGTTCCAAATGTATTAGGCCCAAACGCTGGCGGATCTGCGGGCTGGTCAGATGTGGCAACAATTGTTCCATGGAATATGTATCTCGCTTATGGAGATAAAAAAATATTGGAAGATCAATATGCAAGTATGAAAGCATGGGTAGAATATATACACCATCAGAGTCATAATAATCTGTGGAATACAGGCTTCGATTTTGGTGACTGGCTTTTTTATAGTCCTGCCGATCCTAATTCAGGGACGGCTGCGATCACTAACAAATATTTGATCGCTCAATGTTTTTATGCTCATTCCACACAATTATTGATCAATACCGCCAAAGTGCTGGGAAAAACAGATGATGCAGAAACTTATTCTGATTTGTTGAAAAGAATAAAAGAAGCCTATTTAAAAGAATATGTTACACCAAACGGAAGAATAACTTCAGGTACCCAAACCGCTTACATGCTAGCGTTAAATTTTGATATGTTGCCGGAAGATTTAAGAAAACAAGCTGCTGAACGTCTTGTTGAAAATATAAAAAGCTATCATAATCATTTAACTACTGGTTTTTTGGGTACACCCTATTTATGCGATGTGCTTACCCGTTTTGGATATGATAGCATTGCTTATAAATTATTATTACAAAAAACGTATCCTTCGTGGCTCTATCCTGTAACCATGGGAGCCACTACCATTTGGGAAAGATGGGATGGAGAAAAACCCGACAGCACTTTTGAAAACCCCGGCATGAATTCTTTCAACCACTATGCTTACGGCGCTATCGGCGATTGGATGTATCGTAAGATGGTGGGCATAGATACCTATGAAGACGGTGTCGGGTATAAACACATAAAAATTAAACCACACATTGGCGGTGATTTCACTTATGCTTCTGCAAGTCTTGATACTTACTACGGCAAAGTTTCCAATTCCTGGAAAATTGAAAATGGAAATGTATTAATGGATGTTGAAATACCTGCTAATACCACAGCCACAGTTTATATACCTGCTTCAAATACAGAGTCAATCAAAGAGAGTGGAAAAATATTATCTGTCATAGATGGCATAAAAGTAAAAGGTAATGAAGATGGATATGTTGTGTTGGAATTGGGTTCCGGCGTGTATCATTTTGTAGTTCAGAAATAATTGAGAAGAATAAAAATTCCTTTTATTTATTGCTTTACTGTAATTCTTTAGGGTCTTCCTGTAAAAGGAAACAAGTAATTTTGATTTAAATATTTTCGGGCAAATTTTTATAATATTTTTTACCTGAAGCTGATTTTTTCTTCAAAGTGATCTTCTCAAAGTCAAAGCAAACGGAACCTCAATATGCTTCTTACTATTATCTAAAACCAAATCAGCCACCAGTTCGCCCATTTTTTTAAAATCAGTAGATATGGTAGTAATCCCATTCAGCATAAAACGTTTCCAGGGTGTTTCATTATAAGAAATAATCCCAACATCTTTCCCTACTTCTAACTGGGTGTCCCGGATTTTTTCTAATAAAACAACAAGGTCATCTTCCATTACATTGATGAAAACTTCGCCGGGGTTAACAGATTCATCGTTTAGATGATAAACTACTGAATGATTAAAAGCATATTCAGAGCAGAATAAATGAAAACCCTTCAAAATTTCTTCAGGATAGTAAGTGTATTCAGGGAAAACAATTTTAATCGTTTGGTATCTGCTTAATTGCGGAAGCGCTTCCTTCAAGGCAAGATAAATATCCTGTTCAAAATTTTCATACACAGCTCCATATTCCCTATTAATACCTGAAATTAATTTGTCTAATAAAATCAACTGGCCTTTTTCTAACTCATTTATAATTTCATTAGCATTGTCGCCCCCTTCCAGAAAATGAGGAATAATTACATAATGAGTATAATCGTTTTTTTTATTTTTCTGCATTAATTTTTTAAAGAGGGAAAAGTTATTATTGTAAATAAAAAAATCAACGGCTGCCTGATCGCCTAACTTAGCAACAAAAGAATCGTAAATTATTTTTTTATGTGCACTTAATTTATTGAACAGTAAAAAGACTTTTATCGTCTGTTTGAAATCAGTGTTGGCAATAAAATACCCTTTCCCAGGAACCGAGCCAATCACGCCTAATGATTTGAGATAGCGTAATGCTTTTTCTGCTGTATCCCTTGATATCTCAAGTTCATAGCTTAAATCGTTTATAGATGGCAATAAGTAATCTTTTGTAACAGCATTTATCTCCACTGCATGCAGCACAGAATTGGCTATTTGCAAATATTTTGGTGTAATGGACTCTTCATCTATTTTTAGAAAACGGTATATATTTTCGGAACTCAATGATGCAACTTTAAAATTAGTCAATCTGAATAACAGGCAATTTATGAATTCTTTCCTCAATAATTCTTTGAACCATGACAGTACATGATGATTAATGATTTCGATTCATTTATTTTTACCTTAGCAATTTGATTACTCATAGAATAACCAACACATGCAAATAATCTACGGAATTTTTTACCACTTTCTTGGCGGCGCTGCCTCCGGTAGTTTTTATGTGCCTTATAATAAAGTAAAAGGCTGGCATTGGGAAAACTTTTGGATTGTGGGCGGGCTTTTTTCCTGGTTAATTGTACCGCCGATTGCGGCATGGCTTACTATCCCGCATTTTGCTGAGATTATATCCAACACCTCTGCTTCCACCTTTGGCTGGACTTTCTTTTGGGGCGTTCTTTGGGGGATTGGGGGATTGATGTATGGGCTGGGTATGCGGTATCTTGGCATGTCATTGGGAAATTCCGTTTTGCTTGGTTTTACTTCCGCATTCGGTGCGTTGGCTCCTTCTATTTACTACAACTTTCATCCCCAGGAAGGCAAAGTTACCTTTACAGATTTGCTTAATAATCACTGGGGACAGATAGTTCTGGTTGGGGTTGCGCTTTGCCTGTTCGGAATTTTTATTTGTGGCAGAGCCGGTGTTTTGAAAGAGAAAGAATTATCTGAAGAAAAAAAGAAAGAAAGTGTAAAAGAATTTAACCTGGTAAAAGGGCTGATCGTATGCATATTAGCAGGTATTCTAAGCGCCTGTTTCAATTATGGGATAGAAGCCGGTTCCAAAATGGCTGAAGTAGCAGAAAGGATGTGGATCGCCAATAATCCAACGGCAACAGGACATTTTTTATATCGAAATAATGTTATTTATATTGTTTTGCTGTGGGGTGGACTCACTACCAATTTTATATGGTGCCTATTTCTTAATATTCGCAACAAAACTTTTGGAGATTATACCGATAAAAAAACACCGCTTCTGCGTAATTATCTTTTTTGTGCATTGGCTGGCACACTTTGGTTTCTCCAGTTTTTCTTTTACGGAATGGGCGAAAGTAAATTGGGCAACGGCGCCAGTTCGTGGATTCTGCACATGTCTTTTATCATATTGGTGGCCAACTTGTGGGGCTTTGCTTTAAAAGAATGGAAAGGTGTTAGTACGAAAACAAGAACAACAATAATAATAGGAATCATCACCATCATTGCATCGGTAATTTTGGTAGGATATGGAAATGCATTGCACCAGTAACTGTAGCATTGTAAATATGTATTTTAAAAACTGAATTATTTTTAAAAATTATGAATACAAAATTGAAAACCCACAATACGCTTTCAAAAACCAAAGAGTTTAAGTATGTAAGCTATTTATGGGATGACGAAAAAGCAGCAAAGCTCGAAGGCGATGAAGTTGCCTTGCTAGTGTATCGGTCCAATTTGCTCGGAGCCGATTTAAGATTGACAAATTATGGGGGCGGAAACACTTCCTGCAAAACAATGGCAAAAGATCCACTTACCGGAAAACAAGTGGAAGTAATGTGGGTAAAAGGCAGCGGTGGTGACTTGGGTACCATGAAAAGAAATGGTCTTGCGGCATTATATGTGGATCGTTTACGATCATTAAAGAATGTATATCGTGGCCTTCAACATGAAGATGAAATGGTAGAATTATTCAATCACTGTATTTATGATTTGGCTTCAAAAGCGCCTTCTATTGACACGCCATTGCATGCATTTCTTCCATTCAAACATATTGATCATTTACATCCCGATGCTGCTATCGCTATCGCCGCTGCCAAAGACGGAGAAAAGATTACCAAAGAATTATTTAACGGAACGATTGGCTGGGTGAAATGGCAAAGGCCTGGTTTTGAGTTAGGGCTGATGTTAAAAGAATGTCTTGATGAAAATCCCGGTATTCGTGGCATCATGCTTGGCTCTCATGGATTGTTTACCTGGGGCGATACTGCCTATGAGAGTTATCTCAATACTTTGGAAGTGATTGAAACATGCGCACAATATCTTGAAGATAATTATAAAAAGAAAGGCGAAATATTTGGAGGCGAAAAGATTAAATCTTTATCAAAAGAAGAAAGATTAAAAAAAGCTGCTTTACTGTCACCGGTGCTACGAGGTTTTTGTTCTTCCGAAACGAAGATGATTGGACATTTTACCGATGATGAAAGAGTCTTACAATATATTAACTCAAATGATTTAGAAAGACTGGCCCCGATGGGAACAAGTTGCCCGGACCACTTTTTAAGAACCAAAATTTCACCGCTGGTTTTAAACCTGGCAGTAAACGAGGAAATAAGTGATATTCCTGTTTTAAAGAAAAAATTGGAACCGCTGTTCCACGAGTACAGAAAGATGTATGCCGATTATTACAACACCTGCAAACACCCAAATAGTCCTGCGATGCGGGATGCCAATCCGGTGGTGATTTTATATCCGGGGGTGGGTATGTTTACTTTTGCAAAAAACAAGCAAACGGCGCGCGTGGCGGCTGAATTTTATATTAACGCTATCAATGTAATGAAAGGCGCAGAAGCGATTTCGGCATATACTTCCCTTCCACGGCAGGAAGCTTTTGATATCGAATATTGGTTGCTTGAAGAAGCAAAACTGCAACGGATGCCAAAACCAAAATCTTTAAGTGGCCGCGTAGCGTTGGTTACAGGAAGCGCCGGTGGTATAGGTAAAGCAATCGCCAAAAAATTTGTGGAAGAAGGAGCTTGCGTTATTATCAATGATGTCAA
>DASSHD010000587.1:0-4427 GCA_035693085.1 Hanamia sp.
AGGATCTACACGAGCACGGGGGAATTCCGGCAGTGATGAAATATTTATTAGGCAAAGGTTTGTTACATGGAGATTGCATGACCGTAACCGGAAAAACCGTTGCAGAAAATTTAAAAGACGCACGTGACCTGGATTTTGAGAAGCAGGATATTATCCGTCCTATAGAAAACCCTCTCAAAGCAACTGGTCATTTGCAAATACTTTATGGAAATCTCGCAGAAAAAGGAAGCGTAGCAAAGATTACCGGAAAAGAAGGTACTCGTTTTGAAGGCACAGCGAGAGTATTTGAAGGTGAAAAACATTTGATTGAAGGACTGGAAAGCGGGCGTGTACATGCAGGCGATGTGGTAGTGATAAGAAACATCGGGCCAAAAGGGGCACCGGGAATGCCCGAAATGCTGAAACCTACAGGAGCTATTTACGGCGCGGGTTTGGGTAAGTCAGTTGCGTTAATTACCGATGGTAGATTTAGTGGCGGCACACATGGATTTGTCGTCGGACACATTACACCTGAGGCTTTTGAAGGAGGATTAATAGGGCTTGTAGAAGATAATGATATCATTGAAATAGATGCAGTGAAAAATATGATTAATTTAAAAGTAAGTAATGAAATTATTGCAGAAAGAAGAAAGAAATGGAAGCGGCCGGATTTAAAAGCAACAAAAGGAGTTTTGTATAAATACGCAAAGTTTGTAAAAGATGCGAGTGAAGGATGTGTAACCGATGAAGATTAAAATGGGAATAAGAATAAGACTATAAATATTCATTGATGCAAACGCAAATTATACAACAAAAAATATTTGAAATAAGGGGGCAAAGTGTGATGTTGGATTTTGATTTGGCGATGTTGTATGAAGTGGAGACAAAATATTTAAAGCGTGCTGTTAGACAAAACAGGAAACGATTTCCATCAGATTTCATGTTTGAATTGACCAAAGATGAGTTCGAAATTTTGAGGTGCAATTTTAGCACCTCAAACAGAAGAGGTGGAACAAGATACATGCCTTTTGCTTTTACAGAACAGGGAGTCGCTATGCTAAGTGGCATATTAAATTCTGACAAAGCAATTAAGATGAATATAGCAATTATGAGAGCTTTTATTGCTCTTAAAAAATTTGCAATTCAATATAAAGATATTCTGGAACAATTGGATGGATTAAGAGAAAAAATTGGAAGTCACGATATACAGCTAAATCAAATATACGAAGCATTAGAAAATATGTTGGATAAAAAAGTAGAAGAAGAAAATAAATTAGAAGCCTGGGTAAACAGAAAACGAATTGGTTTTAAAAATTAGTATTAAAAATAAAAAATCATTATTATGAATACACTTGAATTAGAAGAAGAAAAAAAAGTAAAGACAACTTCTAAAAAAACAGAAAACATTACCGGAAGTGAAGCTGTACTGAAAATTTTACTTGCTGAAAAAGTAAAAACTGTTTTCGGCTATCCGGGGGGCGCCATCATGCCTATCTATGATGCATTGTACGACTACCAGGAGAAAATCAATCACATATTGGTGCGTCATGAGCAAGGCTCAATTCACGCAGCAGAAGGGTATGCAACAACATCGGGGGAAGTAGGTGTCGTATTCGCAACAAGTGGTCCGGGTGCAACGAATCTTGTAACGGGATTGGCAAATGCCATGATTGACAGCACTCCGGTGATTTGTATTACCGGACAGGTGTTTGCTCATCTTCTCGGCACCGATGCCTTCCAGGAAACAGATGTGATTAATGTAACTACGCCACTTACAAAATGGAATTACCAGGTGACGGACGCCAATGAAATTCCTTCTGTTTTGGCAAAAGCTTTTTACATCGCCAGGAGCGGAAGGCCAGGACCCGTGTTAATTGATATTACAAAAAATGCACAAATACAAAAATTCGATTTCGAAGGTTATGTACCGTGCAACCATATACGCAGTTATCGTCCTAAACCGATTGTACGAAAAGAATATATTGAAGAAGCTGCTAAGTTAATTAACGAGGCTAAAAAACCATTTGTAATTTTTGGCCACGGAGTTATTCTTGGTAAAGCAGAGAAAGAATTTAAAGCATTTATTGAAAAAGGCGGACTTCCTGCTGCATGGACTGTTCTCGGTTTGAGCGCTTTACCGACAGATCATCCTCTGAATGTAGGGATGCTTGGAATGCATGGAAATTATGGCCCTAATGTGTTGACTAACGACTGTGATGTTTTAATTGCTGTGGGTATGCGCTTTGATGATCGTGTTACAGGTCGGTTGGATAAATATGCGAAACAGGCAAAAGTTATTCATCTTGATATAGACCCTTCGGAAATTGATAAGAATGTAAAAACAACAGTTCCTGTTTGGGGCGATTGTAAAGAAACGCTTCCGATGCTTACAAAACTGATTGATAAAAAAGAGCATAAGGAATGGTTAAAAAAGTTTAATGAATATACTCAGAAAGAAGTAGAAGTTTGTATTAATAAAGAGCTTAACCCTGATACAGAAATAATGACGATGGGTGAGGTAATTAAGGTGTTAAATGAATTAACAAAAGGTGATGCCATAATCGTAAGTGATGTAGGGCAGCACCAGATGGTAGCTTGCCGCTATGCAAAATTTAACCAATCTAAAAGCAATGTAACCTCCGGAGGACTTGGTACTATGGGATTTGGTTTACCTGCGGCAATGGGTGCTAAACTGGGAACGCCCGAACGTGAAGTCGTTGCAATTACCGGCGATGGCGGATTTCAAATGACTATGCAGGAATTGGGAACTATCATGCAAAATAATATCGGCGTTAAAATTATTATTCTCAACAATCATTTCCTGGGAATGGTAAGGCAATGGCAGGAACTATTTAATGACAGGCGGTATTCATTTACCAATATTGAAAGTCCGGATTTTGTGGCGCTTGCCAAAGCATATAACATAGATGCTCAAAAAGTATCCGACAGAAAGAATTTGAAAGAAGCCCTTACCTCCATGCTTGAAACAAAAGGGCCTTATTTACTTGAAGTTATAGTAGGCAAAGAAAATAACGTATTTCCAATGGTGCCGCAGGGATGTAGCGTCGCAGAAATAAGGTTGTCCTGATCTCTATATAAATAAAATGAAAAAATGAACAATACAGCAGAACAAAACAAAAGTAATTTAGACCTAAAAACGATTCCACATAAAAATAACTGGAACCCGAAATTGTATGATGAAAAACATGCTTTCGTCTCGAAATACGGAGAAGAATTGGTAGATATTTTAGCTCCTCAACCTGGTGAAACTATTTTAGATCTTGGTTGTGGCACAGGTTACCTCACTCACCTCATTTCCGAATCCGGCGCCCACGTTATAGGGATAGATAATTCTAAAGAAATGATTGACAAAGCGCAGCAGCAATATCCCGGAATTGATTTCAGATTGATGGCTGCTGAAAATTTTGATTTTAAAAAATCGTTGGATGCTATATTCTCAAACGCCACACTCCATTGGGTTTTGAATAAACAAAGAGCGATTGAGTGTATGTTTGATTCTTTAAAAAATGGAGGAAGGCTTATACTGGAAATGGGTGGCAAAGGCAATGTAAGTGGCATTATTACTGCTATAAAAAATAGTCTCATAAAGCATGGCTTTGTAAAAGAAGCAGGTATTAATATCTGGTATTTCCCTTCTTTAAGCGCATATACATCACTGTTAGAGTCAAGAGGATTCAGAGTTACTAATGCATCGCATTACGATAGGGAAACAAAATTGCAGGACAACCAAAACGGAATTAAAGACTGGTTGAAAATGTTTGGCGGCACCTATTTGCAGGGAATTAATGAAAATGAGGCAGAGAAGATACTTGATGAAATACAGGAGAATTTAAAAGATACACATTTCAGAAATGGAAACTGGTATGCCGATTATAAGAGGTTACGAATCGTAGCCATCAAAAAATGATAGATATCTATAAAAAAAATGATTTTCAATCCATAAAAAAAAAGATTTTCAATCCATAAAAAAAATTATATGAAACAGGAATATACAATAACGGTTTATACCGAAGACCAGATAGGAATCCTGAACAGGGTATCCATTATTTTTTCTCGCAGGAAAATAAATATCCAAAGCCTCAATACCTCGCCTTCCGAAGTGCCGGGTATTCATCGTTTTAATATAGTGATAGAAGAAACGGAAGAGGTATTGAAAAAATTAGTTCGCCAGATAGAAAAACAGGTGGATGTTTTAAAAGCATATTTTAGTACCAATGACGAAATTATCTGGCAGGAAATGGCTTTGTATAAAGTACCTACAGATGCTATTGCCGAAAAAGCAAAGGTAGAAAGACTGCTTCATCAATTTGGCGCAAGGGCTATTGCTATCCGGAAAGATTATACGGTTTTTGAGACTACCGGTCATCGGGAAGAAACGGATAAAGTGATCCAGGCGCTGGAGCCTTACGGATTAATTGAATTTGTAA
>DASSHD010000588.1:0-11299 GCA_035693085.1 Hanamia sp.
AACGAATATGCTCCCGAGCATTTAATAATTGCATCGGAAAATGCTGAAGAACTTGCTTCAAAAGTTATCAATGCAGGAAGTGTTTTCCTGGGAAACTTTTCCCCTGAAAGTGCCGGTGATTATGCTTCCGGAACAAATCATTCTTTACCTACCCACGGATTCGCAAGAACTTTTAGCGGTGTTTCTGTGGATAGCTTTGTAAAGAAAATTACTTTTCAAAAATTAAATGAAACCGGAATAAAAAGTATTGGCCATGCAGTAGAAAAGATGGCTGAAGCAGAAGGATTGCTTGCGCATAAAAATGCAGTTAGTATCCGTTTAAAAAAAATTAGTAATGAAACTATTTGATTTAGATAATCTTGTCAGGGAGAATATAAAAAAATTGAAGCCTTATTCTTCTGCCCGGAGTGAATATCGCGGAAATGCGGAAGTTTTTATAGACGCAAATGAAAACGGATATGGATCACCGGTTCTTTTATCTTCTGAAGGAATAGAAGGAGGTGTGAGTCTTAATCGTTATCCTGATCCTTTGCAATGGCAATTAAAACAAGAGCTTTCAAAGATAAAAGGCGTGCCGCCTCAGAATATTTTTATTGGGAATGGAAGTGATGAAGTAATTGATATTGCATTCCGTATTTTTTGTGAACCAAAAAAAGATAACGTTATTATTTGTCCACCTACTTACGGAATGTATAAAGTGTGTGCCAACATAAATGACGTGGAAGTTCACGAGGTATTGCTTACTAAGGATTTTCAATTGGATGTTGAAGGAGTTTTATCCATGATAGATGAAAAAACAAAATTAATTTTCATTTGCTCACCTAATAATCCTACCGGTAATAATTTTAATAGAATGGATATAGAATTGTTGCTGAATAATTTTTCGGGAATCATAATCATTGATGAAGCGTATATTAATTTTTCAAGGCAGAAACCTTTCCTTCGGGAGCTTACCGAATATGAGAATTTGATTGTAATGCATACACTTTCAAAAGCCTGGGGCCTGGCAGCATTAAGATTGGGGATAGGTTTCGCTTCGGAAAAAATAATTCATCTCTTTAATAATGTAAAACCTCCGTATAATATCAATCAGTCTTCACAGCAGTTAGGGATAGAAGCATTGGCAAAAATTAAAGACGTAAACAGGAACATCAAAAATATTGTAGAACAAAGAAATTGGGTAAACCAACAATTGAAACAATTTAATTTTGTACAAAATATTTATCCTTCCGATGCAAATTTTATATTAGTAAAAGTAGATAATGCAGATAAACTTTATCAATATTTGTTAATGAAGAGAATTATTGTAAGGAATAGAACCAAAGAACCGTTATGCGAAAATTGCTTACGGATAACTATTGGTACCAATCTGGAAAATGAAACACTTATAAATTCTTTAAAAAATTATGCTTAGAAAAACTTTATTTATTGATCGTGACGGAACCATAATATTGGAACCGCCCGTCACCAACCAGGTAGATGCTTTTTCAAAATTGGAATTTTATCCGCAAGTATTTGAATATCTTTCTAAAATTGTAAAAGAATTTGATTATGATTTGGTGATGGTCACTAACCAGGATGGCCTGGGGACTGATATTTTTCCCGAAGATGTTTTCTGGCCTTTACAAAATTTTGTTGTTAAGACTTTTAAAGATCAGGGAATTGAATTCTCCGATATTTTTATTGATAAAACTTTTGCCCATGAAAATAAAGATACCAGGAAACCCGGGGTTGGAATGTTGAAAAAATATTTTGATACAAAAAAATATGATCTTACAAATTCTTTTGTGATTGGCGACAGGCTTACTGATGTGGAACTGGCAAAGAACCTGGGTTGCAAGGCTTTTTTTATCAATAATTTCCAGGAATTGGGTACTTTAGAAATTACAGTTTCCCAGGATAAATTAAGAGATGTGATAGTGCTCGAAACACAAAAGTGGGAAGACATTTATAATTTTTTAAAACTCCCTCAGAGAAAAATTATCCATTTTCGGAATACAAACGAAACGAAAATTGAGGTGGAAATTAATTTGGATGGCACCGGCAAAGCGAATATAAAAACCGGATTGGGATTCTTTGATCACATGCTGGAACAGGTTGCCAAACATTCAGGAATGGATATCAAAATTCATTGCAATGGAGATCTTCATATAGATGAACATCATACCATTGAGGATGTGGCTCTGGCTTTTGGAGAAGCCATTTCAAAGGCGTTAGGTGATAAACGGGGAATAGAAAGATATGGCTTTTTATTGCCAATGGATGATTCTATGGCCCAGGTTGCTATTGATTTTGGAGGCCGAAACTGGCTCGTTTGGGATGCAGAATTTAAAAGAGAAAAGATAGGAGAAATGCCAACGGAAATGTTTTATCATTTTTTTAAATCATTTTCTGATGCTTCTAAATCCAACCTCAATATTAAAGTGGAAGGAACCAATGAACATCATAAAATAGAAGCCATATTCAAAGCATTTGCCAAATCTATTAAAATGGCCATTCGCAGAGATCCGTTGAACAATGCTTTGCCAAGTACCAAAGGAGTATTATAAACCTTCTTGCTTCTCCCTCTCCTTTGGAGAGGGCCGGGGTGAGGTTAATGAAAAAAGTTAATGAATGTTGCTATCATAAAATACAACGCGGGTAATGTGCAAAGTGTGCTTTATGCTTTGCAACGGTTAGGCGTAAGTGCATTTGTAACCGATAACCATGAAAAAATAATTGCTGCCGATAAAGTGATTTTCCCCGGTGTAGGGAATGCTGCATCGGCAATGGAATATTTAAAAGATAAAGAACTTGATAAATTAATTGTTTCTTTGAAACAACCTGTTTTGGGCATTTGCCTGGGAATGCAGTTGCTGTGTAATTTTAGCGAAGAGGGAGATACCAAATGCCTTGAAATTTTTGATGCAGATGTTAAGAAATTTGATGTTTCTCTTCAGAAGAGAGATAAGTTTCATTTTAAAATCCCTCACATGGGCTGGAACAATATTTACAATCTTTCATCTTCTTTGATGAAGGGAATTGATGAAAATTCATTTGTTTACTTTGTTCATAGTTATTATGCAGAACTATCTGCACAGACTATTGCTACGACAGATTATATAAATCCTTTCAGCGCCGCGATGCACAAGGATAATTTTTACGGGGTTCAGTTTCATTCAGAAAAATCTGCAGATACCGGCGATCGGATTATTTCAAATTTTTTAAACATTTAATAAATGGAAATAATCCCTGCGATAGACATTATAGATGGGAAATGTGTGAGACTTGCAAAAGGTAATTTTGATAAAAAAACTATTTACAATAACGACCCGGTTGAAGTTGCACGGACATTTGAAGCAACCGGAATTAAGAGATTGCATATTGTAGATTTGGATGGTGCAAAAGGCAATCCTTTAAAAAATATAAAATCTCTTGAAAATATTTCAAACAAAACTTCGCTAACTATTGATTTTGGAGGTGGAATAAAAAATACAGAAGATTTGAAATTGGTTTTTAATGCAGGAGCAGCAATGGTAAGTGTTGGAAGCATAACAGTAAAAGATACTGGTTTATTTTCACAATGGATCAACAATTTTGGATCTGATAAATTTTTGCCGGGGGCAGATGTTCTTGATAAAAAAATAAAAATCCAGGGATGGAAAGAAAATACCGGGATTGATATTTTTGATTTTATACAAGGAATCATTTCAAAGGGAATTCACCAGATTTTTTGTACGGATATTTCAAAAGACGGAATGATGAAAGGCCCTTCGATTGAACTTTATAAAGAAATATTACACAAATTCCCCTCATTGAATCTTATTGCCAGTGGCGGGATTTCCTGTTATGACGATTTGCTTACTTTGCAGTTTATAGGCTGCAAAGGAGCCATAGTGGGAAAAGCAATTTATGAAAAGAGAATAAGCCTGAAACAAATCGAAGATTTTATAAAGAATAAATAATGCTTGCAAAAAGAATTATACCGTGTCTCGATATTAAAGATGGCAGAACTGTAAAGGGAATTAATTTTGAAAACATTCGTGATGCAGGAGATTCTGTTGAGTTGGCAAAGTATTACTCACGGCAGGGCGCTGATGAATTAGTGTTCCTTGATATTACTGCAACAGTTGAAAAAAGAAAAACGTTTGCGCAACTTGTAAAAAATATTGCTGAAAATATTAATATACCTTTTACAGTAGGAGGAGGAATTACTTCTGTTGAAAATGCTTTTGAATTGTTACAAAACGGTGCGGATAAAATTTCTGTAAATTCAGCCGCTTTTAAAAATCCTGCTTTAATTAATTTGATGGCAAAAGAATTTGGAACCCAATGTGTGGTTTTGGCAATAGATACTAAAAAGGAAACCGATGGGAATTGGTATGTTTATTTGAATGGCGGAAGATTAAAAACTAATACTTTAGCCTTAGATTGGGCAAGGAAAGCGGTTAGCCTTGGAGCGGGCGAAATTCTATTGACTTCTATGAATAATGATGGAGTAAAAAAAGGTTTCGCAGAAGATATTACTTCTTTATTTTCACAAAGTCTTCCTGTTCCGATAATTGCATCTGGAGGCGCCGGGAATGTACAGCATTTTGCTGATGTTTTTATCAAATCAAATGCTGATGCAGCCCTGGCAGCAAGTGTCTTTCATTTTGGAGAAATTAAAATTTCCGAATTGAAAGAATATTTATTCAACAAGGATATTAACGTAAGGAAAGTAACTAACACTTCTGATGCCATACCGCAGATGTTCGATGAACCGATGTGAAAACATAATTTTATTCAATAAATAAAAACAGAATCCTTAATAATTGTTGGTTTACTGCAATTTTTTTCTTAATTAAAAAAATTAAATCGTGTTATCAGATCGCTATCGGATCGTAGCTAATTAAATAAATATCAAACAAATGAAACAAGACTTTTCTAACCTCGTAAAAAAAATTGATTTTTCAAAATCCTCAAGTGGTACCGTACCTGCTATTATCCAGGATTCATCCACGAATGTGGTATTAATGCTTGGCTTTATGAACTATGAAGCTTTTTTGGAAACAGTAGATTCTGGCCTGGTAACTTTTTATAGCCGCAGCAAAAATCGTTTATGGGTAAAAGGAGAAACAAGTAAAAATTATTTACATGTTACAGATATAAAATTAGATTGTGATTTTGATACCATATTGATAAAAGCGAAGCCAGACGGAAATGTGTGCCATACAGGGGCAGAAACTTGTTTCAATGAAGAAAACACTGGCAAAGATTTTTTACGTGCTCTTGAAAAGATTATTGAAGGAAGAAAGAAACGTCCCGTCTCCGGTTCTTATACTTCTACTTTATTCAAGAATGGGATTAATAAGATGGCACAGAAAGTAGGAGAGGAAGCAGTTGAATTGATAATAGAGTCCAAGGATAATAATTCCAGATTATTTTTGAATGAGGCTGCCGATTTATTGTTTCATTACCTGATTTTATTGCAGGCAAAAAATAAAACTTTGGATGAAGTAATTGAGGTTTTGGAGAAAAGGCATAAACAAGAATAGCGCTTTCTAAAATCAGTAATCGAACTTAACTGATTCTGTAATTTATAAAACGATTGTTAACTATTTCCCCTGGTTCTGATTTGAAAATACCTTTTTCAAAATATCTGTAACGCGGGCTGCGGGATCTTTACGAATATTTTGTTCTTCAAGCCCGATGTGGTAGAATAACCCATCCAAAGCCTTCTGGGTTACATAAGCCGTAAGATCTGTATTGACGGGCTTACTGCTGAATTTGTTATAAAGTGAAAATACATCTTTCCAATATTTGGTTGCGTTCGTCTGGTCAAGAGATTTGGAAACGATAGGCGTAAAAGCAGCAATAAGTTGTGCAGAAGTTTTCTCTTTCAGAAAATTGGTAGCGGCAGTATTTCCACCTCTTAAAATACCAAATGCATCCTGTATCGTCATTTGTTTTATGGCATTTAAAAAGATGTTTCCTACATATTTGGAAGCGTCTTCAGCCGCCCTGTTCATTGATAAAACCGCTTTGTCAACGGTACCTCCCATCCCAACGCTTCTCAAAGTTTTCTCGATACTTTGTGCTTCTGGCGGCATTAATATTTTGACCATAGCGTCTTTATAAAAACCATCAACCCTGCTTAATTGAAAAGTGGCGCTATCTGTTCCTAACTTTAGCGCTTCTTTTAAACCTTGTATCACATCTGCATTTGAAAGAGTTCCATTTCCGTTTACAGAACCTAAAATATTTTTAGCAGTATCACAACTGCTAAATGAAAATACAATTATCAAACTAAGTAAAAAGACTTTTTTCATAAGATTTATTTTAGTTGTTTATTCCTTTGATACTGTTTCTAAATCCGCATTTTTGATTGGTGGATTCTCTTTTTCACGTGTCAGATCATAAATACTATGTACTTTTAAATGATCGTACAAAGAATGCTTATCCACTGATAAAGCTACAATGCTTGCTACTAATCCTGCAATCATCAGATAAAAAATGACACTGTTTCTGTCTGTCATTTCAAGTACGAGGATAGCAGAAGTAAAAGGAGTACGCGTTACGCCGGTTAATAAAGCAACCATACCACAAAGAATCAATAAATTGGCATTGGAGGCAGAAGCATGAAAAAGCCCCGCCATGAATGATCCTACACTTGCTCCGGCGCCTAAGGATGGTGCAAAAATACCAGCAGATGCACCTGTACTGAAACTTAACACTGGCCCTAAAATTCTGAATAACGAAGTGTACCAGTGCACATATTTATCAGAGCTAAATAATGTTGTCAGCATAATTTCCTTTCCCGATCCCAATATCCTGGGGTCAATAAAAAAAGCGATAGATGCGGTAATAATAGCACATGTAAATACATAGATCAAATGCTGATACCGAAACTTAAACCCTCTTTTCCAGTGAAAGAGTATTAAAATAATTTTTGACATATAAGCTCCCATTAATCCTGCTACCAGGGCAACAATTATCACAGGAAAAAATATTGAATTGGAGATTCCGGTTACATTAGGAAACCCCAAATACAAATACGGGCCTAGTATAGCCTGCGCGGTTAACCCTGCAATAATTACTGCAGTAAACAAAGCTGTTTTAAAATAACTTAAATGTGTTTTGGTAAGCTCTTCTATTGCAAAAACTACTCCTCCCAATGGTGTATTAAATGCCGCTGCAAGCCCTGCTGCAGCGCCGGCTGTTATCATATTGCTTCTTGATATTGGAGGCCACCATTTGGGTAACCATTCATTTATCTTTCTAAATACAATGCCAGACATTTGAATAGTTGGTCCCTCTTTTCCCACTGCGCCGCCGCCAAAAATCATTAAAAGCCCAGAAGCTAATTTAACAAAAAATACTTTCAGGCTTAGTAACTTCTTTATTTTTTTATCATAGTTGGTAGTGGCAAATTCTACCGCGGCCATTACCTGGGGAATACCACTTGTGCGCGCATAAGGTGCATACTTTGCAACCAGCCACCAGGCGATGATAAAACAAACCGGAGTCAAAATGAAAATTTCCCATCCATGATTATGAAGGATTAAAAAAGTTTTTGATTCAAGAAAAGCAAAAGCACGTGAATAAGATACCGCCATCAAGCCGGCGATCAAAGAAGCAATCCAAAATGGAATCGCCTGCAAAAAGTTATACTTGATTTTTTCATTGCTGATTCTGTCAAAAGACCTTTTTAGAATTTTTCTTACAGATGCTATCATTATTTTATTTGTGCCGCATAAAATACCTCAAATATATCGTAAGCAAATCCAATTAAAAAATCAAATGTTTTTATTATAAGATTACCAACTTTAGAAAGGTATTCTTTAAATTGAAACAATTCTGAAGGTTAAGTATCTTTTCAAATTAAATCCAAAAGTTAACGGATTTAAAAAATAATACCTTCTTAATAATTCCTATTGTAATTTCACGCCCGATTTAAGGAAATGATATATTTATGTTCGATTACAGGCGCCCTTTCTATAGAAAAATCCTGGTTGTTATTAATATCTTTATAATAATTTTTTACCTGTTGGTTTGCCTGGTACCTTTTGTAAATACAGGCACAAATTGGCTCGTGGCTTTGCCGGGTCTGGCATTTCCCCTACTTTTTTTCGGGTTGCTTTTCTTTATTATTTTATGGATAATATTAAAATCGAAATGGGTTTGGGTTTCTGTAGTAGCGATGCTACTTGGGACTCAGCAGATATTAGCAGTTTTTTCTTTTCATTTTCAGAAAAAATTTTCTTCTGATAAAGATCCAAATTCATTGAGAATATTTCATTGGAATGTGGAAAGCTGGGGAAAGGAAATTGAACAAATAAGAAATGGAGATCGCAGTTATAAACCATTCATGATGGACATTATAAAAGATCAGGATGCTGATATACTTTGCTTCGAAGAATATTCTGATGTTGAAGATGTCAAAGATTCAGGTTCGAATGTTTCCGCCCTGGTGAATATGGGATATCCCTATTATCTTGTAGAGCCAACGAAAATATCTTCGGAAGATATAACCAGGGGAGTGGCTATATTTTCGAAATATCCGATTATAGATTCCGGTTCATTTAGCTACGGCAGGCATACTGAGGCCGAACATCTCATTTATATTGATATAAACAGAGGTAAAGATACTTTTAGAATATTTACGACTCATCTTCAATCGGTGCGTTTTGAAGAAGCAGACTTTCAGAGTTTGTCAAGACTGAAACGCGCCAGGGATCCGGGTTATGCTAATTCAAGAGATTTAATCTCAAAATTGAAAAGAGCTTATTCATTTCGGTATGTGCAGGCCCAAATAGTGAAGAAAAAAATAGCTGAAAGCCCATATCCTGTTATTCTTACAGGAGACTTTAATGATGTTCCCAATTCAAATACTTATTTCACTATTAAGGGAAATCTTCAAGATGCGTTTCTCAAAAAAGGCTTATGGATCGGGCGCACTTACCGATATATTTCACCAACACTTAGGATAGATTATATTCTTGCTGATAAAAAATTTAAAGTAAATCAATTCCAGATAATACATGTTCCCTATTCAGACCATTATCCTATTGAGACCGATTTACAATATTAAAATCATTTTAGAGCCTGTACTTTTTTTCGTTGTAACACTTTTTGGAGAACATCTACAGAACTCAGAATAGCTTCCTCAAATGTAACTGCATTTTTCTTTACAAATTCATCATTTCCCGGTACTACTAATCGTATATCGCAGATTTTGTTTTCAGGAATATTAGCGCCATCCAGTGTTAAGGTTACATCAGCGCTAATGATTCTTTCATCAAAACGCGATAGCTTACTTACCTTTTCAATTACATAATCTTTCAATTCTTTTTTTGCTCTGAATTTTAATGCCTTGATATTAATTTTCATATTTCTATTTGAGGAGTTTATTAAAAAAACACTTTTTTTGATCTTTAGGAAAGATAAATATAATAATCGCGAATCGTTTACTATTTCAGGAGTTTAAGGAAATATTAATGTTATTTTGGAATATTACGAAACATTATTTCTGAATAGAGCAATGCACAGTATGCCAATACATTTTTACAATAATTCGACTCTGGAATAGTTATTGTTCTTAAGAGATCAAAGTTAAAATTTTCCGGATAGCTATATAAGGTAAATGTACCACCGTCTTATTTTGGTAAATTTGAAACAGAAAACAACTCAAACTTTTAAAAATGAATTTCAATATCAAACCGGCAAAAAAAATAATATTGGTATTTGTGGCATTGCAATTTACTCTTTCCAATGTCAATGCACAATATAAAACCTATAAAATATCTCCAAGAGGTGATACTTTGAATGCTATTGACAACAATGGTTTGAAACAGGGGAAATGGGTAATACATGTAGATCCTTTGCGGGGCGAGCCGGGGTATGAAGAAGAAGGGATTTTTGTAGATGGGAAGAAAGAAGGGCATTGGAGAAAATATACTTTAATGGGTGATTTGATAGCCTATGAAAATTATAAGAATGGCGATAAAGATGGTAAATCAGAATATTTTACAAACCTCGGTGACTTAATAAGAGTAGAAAACTGGAGGGGTTATAATCCCGATCAACCTTATGATACAATTCCTATCTATGGTACCGGTAGTAATGAAATTTTGAGTTATAAAATAGTGAAGGCCGAACCATACAGTGTTAAAGATGGGGAATGGACTTATTATGATCCTGGCACCGGAAAAATAATTAGTACAGAGATTTATGACAGAGGGCATTTATTAAACCAGTCTAAATCTACCAATTTTGTATCCGATGCACCTATGAAAAAGATTGTCCCGAAAGAAGTTTTGGAATACCAGGAGAAGAATAAACACAAAAAGCATATCAAAGTAAGAGATGGAAGTACATCAGAGTAGGGGCAGGTTTACCCTTGCCCTGGTTTACCCGTGCATATTATTTTCTACAATTGATTATTTTATACGAAAGTTCCTTCATAAGTGATCCCGTAGAAATACCTGAGCTGTCAATTCCAATGCTTTTAAGATTTGAATCATGCAATAGAATGATTATTTGTTCTATCTGCGAAAATGAATAATTCTTTATTGTTTCCAAAACCTGATCTACCAGATGAGAATTAAAAGAAAATAATGGCTTCAATGCTCTTTCACTCTTATCTGCCATTTGGTACAGTGGTAATATTTTAGAAAAATATGAATATAAAGACGGTAATATTAATTGGATAGGAACAGCTTTGGGGTTGGCTTCAAAATATTGAACTATCCGGATTGCTTTTGCCTGGTCTTTTTTGCTATATGCATTTTGTAATTCAAAAATATTGTATTCCTTACTGATGCCTATGTATTTTTCAATGTCATCTTCGGTAATATTTTTTTCTTTGTTTAAATTCAGAGATAATTTTTCTATCTCATTTACTATCCTGGAGAGGTCGTTGCCAATGTGATCTATTAATAAATTCAGAGCTTTGGGTTTTATCTGAAAACCATTTGCCTGCAAATAAGTACTTACCCATGCTGGTAATTGATTGTCATAAATTTTTTTTGATAAAAAGACTTCACCCTTTTTTTTAATTAATTTTGAAAATTTTCCACGCCCATCCAATGTTTTTCCTTTGTAAGAGACTACCAGCACTGTAGAAACCAAAGGATTCTCTATATATGATTCCAACTTCTCTACATCCTTCATTTGCTGGGCCTCTTTCAATAAAACTACCTGTTTTTCTGCAAACATAGGATACCTCCTGCAGGTATTTATAATATCGGCCCAGTTGGCGTCTTTGCCATAAAATATAGTCTGATTGAATTCTGCATCAGCAGGTGAAAGAATTTTTTTTTCTGCATATTCCATTATT
>DASSHD010000589.1:0-8683 GCA_035693085.1 Hanamia sp.
GGATTACTATCAATGATCATTGAATACAAGCTTACGGGGTGATAAGGCACATCGCCGATATTATCTTTGTTCAAATCATAGCCTTCATATTTATCCCAATAATTTCCGTTAAAAGTATTAACCACAAGAGTGCCATTGGTCCCAATATCAAATGTATTTCCAATAAAATTGTTTTGGGTAATAACATTGTTGATACTACTTGCAGAAATTTTTATAGCCCATCCGTTATTTGAAAAAGTATTTTTAAAAATATTATTCCGGCTGCAGCTTTCCATTTGTATTGCTGTGGTGTTGTGTGAAAAATGATTGCCGGAAATTTCAGCATCTGTTATTTCCTTTAAAAGGATACCATAAGCAGCGCCGCCCCAGTTATCAAGAAAAAAATTATTATACATCTGTATATTGTGAGTGTACATTACCGCCACACCTGATTGGTTATTCTCAAAGATATTACTGATATAAGTATCGTGATGGGAAAACATAAAGTGGATACCATACCGTATGTTGTTGTGGCTCCTGTTTCGCCACACCAAAGAATTGGTTACAAATTCAAAATACAGGCCATCCCGATGCCCGGTTATATCGTTACCAATGATCATCATGCTATCAGAACGCCAGCAATGAATACCATTACCGCTTTCAACTTCATTGGTTGCGTAAGATTTTATTTGGTTGTTTTTGATAATGCAATTCCTGCCGTGCTGGCTATAAATTCCAAAGTTTGTGTTGTCCAGTTTATTATTTATTATACTTACCTGGTAGCTGTCTTCGATAAGTACACCGGCAAGGTCCTGCATATCGGCCCTTCCACCATTTTTAATTTTAAATCCATCCAATACTACCCCATCAGCATGAATAGTAAAAATGCCGCCTTTTTTTTCGCCATCAATAACAGGATATTCTTGCCCTTTGAGGTAAATCTTTTTGTCAATTCTGATATTATGCTCCTTATAATATCCGGGTTCAACTATTACAGTGTCGCCAAACCGGGCGGCGTTAATACCTTCCTGAACAGAAATAATACTTTTGTTTTTACCAACATAAATAATTTTTGCAGTAACAACCATGCAGGTAAAAACAAACAATAAAAATAACAACCATTTCAAAATTGCTTTCATTATTTATTGTTGTTAAATAATTGCTGAACAGTTATTTCGTTGCCCTCCACTTTTTGCCGGGTTAAATTTAATTTTTCTTTGCTATCAAATGCGGCTGTGTTGCCGCCCATCGGTGAATGAAGTTCATTGCTTTTCAAAAGAAATACATTATGGGCATCTATAAAATTATGAGGTTCAGAAAAATTTAAAAAATAAATTGATTTTATATCATTACTATCCATATTCTCATGCCGAAAGGCAGCAAGGCAATGAAGGTCATCGAATTTATAAATTTTGCCTTTCTTAGTTATTATTTCACCCCCAAAGTTTAATTGAGATATGGTCATTTTACAATAAGCACATGCTTCTTCACCTGTTTTAATAGGTTGAGGGCCGTTGTTGCAGGATATCATTCCAAACAGTAAAACAACAAATATGGGCAAAATTGATTTTTTCATTTTGTTTATTTAATTCTATTTAATTTTTCTTTTTTTGTACCATGGAATAAACAATGCTATTAAAAGCAATAACCCTACTATAACAAATAACCATCCGCCTATATCGGGAACTGAATAAGCTCCAAAATTCAATAATTGTTTATAGCCTATCAAGGGGGGCTGGTATGCCATACCAGGCACTTGAATAGGCGCTTCAGGATTTAGGTCGTGGCCATAGGCATATTCCCATCTCCAGAAATCAATCATAGCAACTATTCCAAAGATTACAAATAGAGTAAATAGGGCATTGAGCCATTTTTTCTTTTTCTGTATAGCCACAATAAAACATAGTAGTGCAAAAAAACCAACGATATAGGGCAATACTGTAAACTCCATAAAATCTTTTGTATGCAAGGTCTTCATTCCTATGTAATGATTAAGGCCATTGATAATATCTACATTACCTGCAATTTTATGAGGATACATTTTTAATACCAATCCCTCCGGATATTGCGGCGCTGCCAATTGTATTTGCCAGAGCGGTACTAACAAAACAACTACCAGTAAAATCCCACTTAAAAAAATAAGTACTTTTTGGAGGATTGATAAATTATTGTTTTTCATTTTCTATTTTTTTTAAAGCGGGGACTTTCGGCTGGCTTCATTAGTAAGTAAATATTTTTCCCGGATACTGTGGGATAATCTATTTTGGTGAAGGCAGTAACACCTCATCAATTACATAGATTATTCCATTAGAAGCGGGAATTGATTTTATAATATGAGCCTTATCATTGAGCGTTACATTACCATTGCTGACACTCACTTTCAGGTCATCACCATTAACCATATTAAGTGTTTGTCCGTCTTTAAAATAGTCCGGTTGCAGGGCAGAAACAAAAACATGATATTGCAATACATCCACCAATTTCTCCTTATTAGCATCTTTCATTAGGTCTTCTACTGTCCCCGCTGGTAATTTTTTAAATGCCTCATTGGTTGGTGCAAAAACAGTGAAGGGGCCTGCGTTAGAAAGTGAAGAAACGAGGCCTGCGTGTTTTAAAGCAGCCACAAGTGTAGTGTGATCCGGAGATGACATCGCTACTTTTACCACATCTTTCTCAGACACATCGTCTTTTACATTTTCCTGTCCACCGGCAGCAGCTGTAGCATCCGTTGAATTCGTTGTTTCTTTAGTGGTTTCATCTCCACTGTTGCAACTCAGTATTACTGTTGATATCAGCAATAAGGCTATTGAGAATATCTTTTTCATATCTGTATATTTGGTTGGTTTTAATTTATTGTAAACCGGCAGGCTTTCTTAAGGGCCTGCCGGTAGATTTTTTTGACTATTCAGTTTTAATACTATCTTCTATAGCTGCCTCACCGGGAGCATCAGAATTATTTCCCAGGCTAAATGAGATAGGCACATTGGACCCCTTGGGAGATACTCTTATGTATCCCTGCATTTCCTGATGAAGGGCGCTGCAGAAATCAGTACAATAAAAAGGAACTATTTGAACCTGGTCGGGAACCCATTTAAGGGTTTGGGTTTCGCCGGGCATTACCAGCAATTCTGAAGTAGGTGCATCTCTCACAGCAAAACCGTGAGGAACATCCCAATCCTGTTCGAGGTTGGTAAGATGAAAATAAACCTCATCGCCCACTTTTATTCCTTCAATATTATCCGGTGAAAAGTGTGAGCGAATCATCGTCATATATACATCCACCCTGTTTCCTGTTCGTACCACCTTGGACTTCTTTTCTCCCAGGGTGACATAAGGATTTTGATTTTTTTGAATGTCGAATATTTTTTGAGAATTTTTAGAAATTATACTTGCCGGTATTGCCTGCGCATAATGTGGTTCGCCTATGCTGGGATAATCAGATAATAATTTCATTTTATCTCCACTGATATCAAATAACTGAGCAGCCTGGCATAACTCAGGCCCTGTAGGCAGATACCGGTCTTTGGTTATTTTATTATAGGCAATCAGATACTTACCAAATGGTTTTCTTGAATCTCCACCTGGAATCATGAGGTGGCCTGGCGAATAATAAGTAGGATGCCTGTCAATCACTTTAAGATCGCTAAGGCGCCATTTCACAATTTCAGAAGAAATGAACATCGTAGTATATGCATTTCCTCTTCCATCAAATTCGGTATGTAAAGGGCCGAGGCCTGGTTTCTTTACTTCCCCATGAAGAACTGCGTCATATTTTAAAACCGGAAGGCCTGCATAAGTTCCATCAAATGCTTTGTCAGCTATGGCTTTTTGAAGTTTGGCAAATGAAAAAACAGGAATTAAGGCAGCCAGTTTTCCACTGCCTACTATATATTCTCCGGTCGGATCAACATCGCATCCATGAGGGGATTTAGGGCATGGAATCAGGTAAACGATATCCGGAAAATCCCTGGCATCTAATACAAGTGTTTTAGTTTCAATAGTTGAGGTAGCGGTATGTGTGCTATCGTTATATAAATTATGCGCATATTTTACATTTTGGATCTTGCCTTTACCTTGCTTTATATACTCTTCTGCTTTTTTCCAGTTTACTGCCATTATAAAATCCTTATCACGCTGGGAAGCATTTACTTCCAGCAGAGTGTGCGCCTGCTCTGAATTGTAGCAGCTAAAGAAAAACCATCCATTGCTTGGGCCTTTGCCGGCGTGGCTCAGATCAAAGTCAACACCAGGCAACAGTAACTGGAACGCCAGCTTCATGGTACCACTTTGCGGATCAACACTTAAAAAGCTTACTGTACCTTTAAAGTTTTTCTTGTAAGTATCTATAGGTACATCCTGGGGTTGATTATCCATAGGAACGCTAAAGCGGGTACCTGCTACCACATATTCTGTATTTTCAGTAATAAAAGGAGAAGAGTGGTTTCCTGAGCTATTCGGAATTTCAATAATCTCGGCTGTGCGGAAAGTTTTGAGATCAATACGGGCAATGCGGGGAGTATTGTTGCCATTGGCAAATAACCAACGCCCATCAACCTCACCATTCGTTTGTGAAAGTTCCACATGATGCTGATCGTCCCAGGGCACTTCTCCCCGTGAAGTATTTAGCATTGGTTTTGTTTCTTCGGTATAGCCCCAGCCGCTCTCAGGATCTTTAGAGAACACAGGAATTATACGAAAGAGCCTTCCGGAAGGTATGCCGTAAACGCTTATCTGGCCACTAAAGCCACCGGAAACAAAATTGTAGAACTCATCATATTTTCCTGGCGGAACATATACTCTGGATGCAGCATCGCCTTCAGTAGCATTGCTTGCATTTTTTGGTTTGCAACCAGAAACACTCAGCAAGATGATGGCTGAAAGCGTTAGAATTGGAAATAAAATCTTTTTCATAAAATGTAATTTGTTAAGTAAAAAAAGAAGAATAGTTTTAAAAAATTTAGAACAAAGAATTAGTAATCTGATAAAAAATCAATATTATCAGTTAAAAAAAATTATTAAAAAACGATCTGAAAAACCGGGTATAAAATCCCTATACCCGGGTGTATAATTGAAACAATGAAAACTTATTTTACACCGTCATTTTTACGCATAAACTCTAATACATCTCTGGCATCCTGATCACTTAAGCTTTGATTAGGCATGCGCACCATACAAATTTCAAGCATCGCCTGGGCTTTAGGATCCTTTGTAATCATCTCGTCTGTGTTGGTTACAAAGTTCATGATCCAGGTGGGTGTTTGCCTTTCAGTAACTCCTTTCCATCCCGGCCCAACCAATCTTTCATCAGTTAGTTTATGGCATGATGAACATTTCAGTTCATAAATCTTTTCACCTGCTGCAGCCATAGCAGGATCCAGCTTAGCGCTCACTTGCACATCATGAAATTTACCCTCGCCGCGATTGGGGTCGTAAGATGGATTTTCAGATGCAGTACCTGCAGCGGTATCTGTTGTTGCCTGAGCAGGTTCAGAGGTAGTACTACCTGTTTTGTCATCCAAACCACCGCAGGAAATAATAAATAATGCCATTGAGAAAATCAACGAAAAAGAAATGAGCATTTTTTTCATAACCGGTAAATGTTTAAATTTTACTTTGCAATATTACATTCCTAATTAACTATTTTTTATGAGCATCGTCATTAATGGTAAAAAAAAATAATGATTCGTATCATGTTTTTTATTCGAAGAAAATATTTTTTTATTATTTTGAAACCTAATTAGGTGATAATTTAAGAATAGTGAAACAATCCATTTCATCTGGTCTATAAAAAGGCTATGAATATTTTCATCCATTGTATTTATACCGGGAAACGTGATTGGTATTGGAGCCGTCATTTTTGTTACTGGTGTTGTTGTACAAAAAATCGTATTAATGTTACAGGGACCTGAAGCAATGGACGTAGAGCTGATAAAAAGTGCAAATATTATTTTATTTTATTTTATTGTGCAATCTTAATGACAGCGGGACTGATCTGGATTACCAATGGTATTATAAGGACACAGGAAGATGAAGTGAAAGGGCCCATTGTTAAATAAAGATTATAGCAGCTATCTTTTCTAAAAATTTGAATATAACAGATTTAGAATATGGAAAGTCCTAATTGAGAATCCTGCATATTTGTTTGTTTACTGATGACAATAAAAACGTTTGCCTTTACTTAAATTACTCAAGGCAAATACCAAAACAGAGAATCTCTTAACTCAAAAAAATACTATTGATGATCACAATCATTCAATTTTACGATCTAGATCATATTTTTTAAAATAATCCTTTTTTAGTTTTACCCAAAAAAATGAAAAATATATTAGTCCCTATTGATTTTTCTGATGCTTCTTTTAATGCTATCAGCTATGCTGCTTTTCTCGCCAATGCTTTTAATAGCAGCTTGCTTTTATTACATGTTTATTCAGATACAACTGCTTATGAAGAATACAAAAAATCCATAGTATTTGAATCTGATGAAGGGTTAGAAGCTGCAAATGAAAAGTATCTGAAAAAAGAAATTGGGCGAATTGCCAAAAAATATACAGTAAAAATAAAGGCAGAAGTACTAAAAGGAAACCCGTCAAATGTCATTAGGGAAGAAGCTGCAAAAAGGGGATCCGATATTATTGTTATGGGCATGAAGGGTAAAGGAGAAAGCAATTCAATTTTTGGAAGCACTACTACTTCCATGATTGATAAGACGTCCATTCCGCTTCTGGTAGTGCCTTTCGATGCCGGCTACAAGACAATTGATACCATTACCCTTACTTCTGATTTTAATGATCAAAAACTGCTTAGCAATTTCACCATTTTACAACAGTTTATTTCCAGGTTTGATCCTTTCATTCAAATATTAAATGTGCAGAAGAAGAATTCTAATCTTACTCCTAAATTGATTGCTGATAAAATGAAGATCGGGTTGCAATGGGATAAATACAACTATTCTTTTAATATCATAGAAAAAGACAACATTCAGGAAGGAATCCATAAATTTATGAAGCAACATCCTTCCGACTTGTTAGTGATGATAGCAAGGAAGCACAATTTTATAAAAAAAGTTCTGGGAATTTCTCATACAAAAAAAATGACCCACCAGACAAAAGTTCCTTTACTGATTTTGCATGAAGAATAAATAGAAAGATTTTTTTTAGAGAACAGAGAACAAAATCTCTTTAGAAATTTGTGTATGCTAAAACTTTCTTTCAAATGTAAAGGTTTCATAAATGAAGGAATAATCGTTTTACGAAAGAAAAAAGGAAGGAATGAATTGAGCCAACATGCGGGAAAAAATAATCCTTCTTTGATTTAAAATAACTTTCCTTCAATACACTTTCTTCTAAGATAAATTGGAATTTCTCCTATGACTACAAAGTTTTGAGAACAAAGAAAAGTACGTGATTAAAAGTCCTGTCAACAATAAAATAATGAACAAGACGGATATTTGCGCGAGATAGACAGCCTTATCGTGCATACCCTTTATATTAATTCCTGTATAGCGCGCGTACGTTCTAGGAATACTGCTTAACCCTCCCAGGTAGAACATAAGTAAAAAGCCATATCCGCCGGCTATAAAAAGCCAAAGACCTGTTTTTGCTATCTTGTCAACCTGCCGTTTGTCTTTTGTAGAAAAAAGATAAAACAAAAAAGCGAAGATAAATAAGACAATTCCCATTAAAGTATATGTGTGAAAATGTGCGGGAACCCATAAAGTATTATGCAGCACTTTATTGACAGATATTGTAGAATTCACTAATGCTGCAAAGCCTCCGATAGCCCAACCCGCCATACCCAATAAAAACATTAAAGGAATGATACTCCATTTAATTTTTGAATGATAAAACTGAACAATTATGCCAAACATGGTAATTGCTGTAGCCGGTATTGCGCTTAAGTAGGAAGCTATTTGCCCTGCATACTGCATAGGTATAGGTTGTACAAAATCCATGTATAAATGATGGAAGTAAGTAAATAATATAAAAAAGAAAGTAGCGTTCCATGCATACATCAGCATTTTATTTGTTTTCCATTCACGTCCTGTAAATTCCGGTAATAGCGCATATACCCAACCAACGCTACAATACAAAGTAATGTTTACAAGAGTATGGACAAAAAAGAAAGTCATGTTTTTCAAAAGAAGCGGATCAAAGCTCAAAGCGGATTCAAATGATTGGAACAGATACATGGACATCATAGCGATCCCTGTCAAAAATCCAAGTATTCCGGAGGTCAGGCTTATAGTTGTTATGAGAACTATTGGCGGCAATTCTTCTCTCTCTCCATGTTTTCTTAAATATTGCCATCCCAATAAATTGGTAAAACCTCTGTATTCTTTTGATAAGGCAAGTAACAAATGCAAAATACCAACAAGCCATGCCATACCTAGAATTATTATAGATATTAGTGAAGCCCTTATTGACCACGAAACCCAGGTAGGGTCTTTAAAAGGCAACGGATACAACATGTACCATCCTGTCCCGAATTTTCCAATTAGTGTGCTTATTGTTAAACCAGCCAAACCGATTAATATTGTGAAATAAACAAAATAACCCAACCTGAGATTCAACCTGACAAAGCGGGTACCGATTAAATACCATAGCGCCGCAAAAACCATACTGAACAGAACTCCGGCCATACCCAAACCATGAAGTGTCATAAAAGCATAAAAATTAGCAAGTAATAATTTTATCAACTCTCCCTG
>DASSHD010000590.1:0-4284 GCA_035693085.1 Hanamia sp.
AAATGAAAACAGAAGTTAACGCCTGGCAAAAAGATCGAAATAATAAAGAGGCAAAGATCAACTGGCAGTTCACTAATGATAAGGCAAGGATAAAATTAAAAAAACTTTATCCGACAATTTTAATTTGACATGACACTAGTTAGGTTACTTTATTGCATCATGGGAAAATATTAAACGGAGCAATTTTTGTAGCGTAACGATAAAGAAAAATAAAATGGGACACAAATTTAAAACAGGAGATCATGTAAAATGGAATTCGGAGGCGGGTATCGTATCAGGGAAAATCATAAAGATACATACAGCAGATTTTGATTATAAAGGATATACACATCATGCCAGCAAAGAGGAACCACAATATGAAATAAAGAGTGACAAAACAGATCACATAGCAGCGCATAAGGGTTCGGCTCTCTCATTAGTGTTTAAATAAGTACTCTTGATAATATTTTTTTAAATTGTAAAAAAGTATGGAAGCAAAACATAACGAATCAACAGAACAAAGACCCGAAGGCGGAAGAATAATGGATGCACCATTAGTGAGTATGAATATTCCTGATTTTGTACGTCAGATAAAATCAGAAACTGCCTGGGGAAAAAGTGACCGGAATGCTATAACGATTTATAAAACAGAAGGAATGCGGATCGTATTGATTGCACTTCACGAAGATGCAATAATGGCAAAACATACTGCCAATGGAGTGGTCAGCGTACAGGTATTGGATGGAGAAATTGTTTTTAACACAGATCATCAATCCGTAGTGCTGAAGAAAGGCGAAATGATTGCATTGCACAAAGGTGAGCCTCATAGTGTAGCTGCGGCAAAAGAATCTGTGTTTTTATTAACGCTCGCATCTTCCACGGAAAAATAAGAGATAAGGAGACCCGCCTTTAGTACGAATAATTGCAATCATCGTATCTTAAAACTATAGATAAAGAATGATTGCTCGCACTCTGAATTTTCTTCCGGATTCTCAAAGAAATTTTTTCGGGTCTGGCAATAGAAACAAATAAGTGATTAATGATAATGAAACGGAATCTTTGTTATTTGTTGTTTTACTGTAGAAATATACACATTGTCTTAATCCAGGAGTATTTAAAAATGAGTCATTGTTTTCCTTAAATTATTATTATTTTTCAAAAACATAAAATGACTATTCATTTGTGTTAACAGGCCTAAGAAAATCCTTATCGGCATTTGCATCATTGTTTATTGATTGACCCAAAAAGTTGCTTTAAAGTAGGAATCAATATTGGATTTTGTATTTATACTTCGCAAGGGACAAAGGGGTGAATTAAACCTGGGGGAAACCTGCTAATTTAATCTTTGCGTATTACTAAACCATAGTAGAAACCATAATTCTTTTTACATCCAATCTTACCTGTCTGCCGCCAGGCAGGTTAGCTTATTCTGTGAAAAAAGACTTTCGTTGCTTCACAATAAGGTAATAATGCAATAAGGTGAGCTTTAATAGGTACATTTTTATACTAAGGTTAAAAGCAATAATTCCGGTAGCGTCAATGTTATCCAAATTTTTACGTATAAATAAACAGCGAATTTTTGGCCTGGAGAAATTCATGGTTTTGCCCTTTTCGCAGTATAGTGATATCTATACAAGAACAAGTTGCCCTGTTTCTTATTTCTCTAAAAAAAGTTGTCTGGAATTATTTTTTAGTTCTATTTTTGCGTTTCCAATATCTCTCTCTAAGACTTTCTGTAAATCCTAAAGGACATTTTATTTGTTTCTTAATTACCCTGTAAGTGAATGTGTATTCATCTTTTTTAGATTATTTAGAATTCTTTTGACTTTTAATGTCTTTCGATCTTTACAATACTTGAAAATCAGGTGCATCCTTTTATGCTTTTAAAAAATTGACTCATGAAAAAAAAATTACCAACTAATATGATTTGCAAATGGGTACTTATTCTTTTTGCAATCTTTCAAATTCCTGCAGTGTCATCCGGACAAAATTTAAAAATTAGCGATTTTGTTTTGTTTGGAAATAATGTTCAAATCGCATCCTCCTCAACTATATCAGGAGGTATTATTGGAAGCAACACACTTGTAAAATCAACCGGGAACCTAAATTTTACCGGGAGTATCAACAGTGGTGGCAATATTGATCTTGCAAATAATAATGTAATAAGCGGAAGGATTACTGCTGCTAATTCAGACAACCTTTCAGGTACGATATTGTCTGTAGGTTCGGGAGCATCTATTGGAGGGAATATTGATGTAAATGGAAATATAGTCATTGGAGGAGGGACGGTTAGTGGACAAATAACTCAACCCCCAAGTGCTACCTATAGTGGACCAGTTCCGGGAGGTGGAAATATTACGGGCATTCCCAATTTACCAGTACTCCCGGCAATGCCAGCTATCAATATTTTTCCGGATGCAGGTACGCTTAATATTAGTTCTACAAAGACAATTACTCCAGGCGCTTATGGTGATATTACCTTATCAAACAACAAAACGCTTACATTTTCCGGTACAGGAATTTATGTTTTTAAATCAATTAAGAACTCGGGGAACAACAGTTTTGTTTTTGATTTTAAAAATGATCCAACAGGCGTAATAAAAATTTACATTTACGGCGATGTAGATTTGAATAAGGTAAATGCCAGCACTATAAATGGTGGTGATGCAACAAGGATTTATTCTGAAACTCATGGCAATGGGTCAACTAGTTCTATTGGAAACTTTTCCTGGAATATAAATAACGGGTCATCCGGAAACGGCTCGCCTACTAAGTGGCTGGGAACTGTTTGGGCGCCTTTCGGTGGAATAAATATTGGCTCCGGCTCAGGGAAATGTTATTATACCGGCGCATTATATAGTGGGAGCCAGGTCAACATTCAAAATAATGTTACTTTAAATTTTGCACCATTTACATTATGCAGCGCGCCTAATGCCAACGCCGGAAGCGATAAAATTTTAGACTGCGAAACTTCTACGGTTCAATTGGATGGGACTGCTTCTTCATCAGGGATGCAATATAGCTGGGTTGCTATTAATAATGGACATATAGTATCAGGAGAAACTACTTTAACCCCTACCGTAGATGCTGTAGGCAATTATGTTTTAACCGTTACAGACCCTAGTGGCGGATGTTCTTCCACGGATACTGCTTCGGTTACATTTAACAATTGTATTACACCGTATTATCCACCACCAGAAGGAGGGAAAATAAGAAATCTTATTGGAGCAGAATTAAATTCATTGGCAGAGAATTTTGGATCTATTTCAGATACAGCAAAAAATATTTTTATCATAAAGCACGACAGTGTGATGATAGAGGTAATATCTCTTCAGGGGCAATATCAAACCTTATTATCCCTTCTGCAAACTGCTCCTTATGGCATGACAGACTTGATTAATAACGGGCCTAATACATTAATCATTTCGGGGAAATATCCCATTAATAACCTTTTGAAATTAGATAGCCTGGGAGATTTAATTGATTATTGCAGGCCCATTTTCCCATCAATTGGCAATGTTGGAATTGTTACCAGCCAGGGAGATACTGTTATTCAATCTTATTTGGTCCGTGGCGGATACGGGCTTACGGGTGAAGGCATAAAAGTGGGCGTTATATCAAATAGTTACAATACATTGGGTGGAGCACAAACAGATGTATTAAATGGAGACCTTCCGGGGATTGGAAATCCGGATAATCCAAACCCCGTAGAAGTGTTGAAAGAATATCCTTTTGGCCAGCAATCAGATGAAGGAAGAGCCATGTTGCAGATAGTTCATGATGTAGCGCCGGGAGCCAAACTTGCCTTCAGAACAGGATTTATCAATGCAAGTGATTTTGCCCAGGGAATAAAAGAATTACAACAGGATAGCTGCAATGTAATTGTAGATGATGTTACTTACATCACAGAACCTTTTTACCAGGATGGAGTAGTAGCGCAGGCCGTAGATTCTGCTGCCGCCAAAGGCGTAGCGTATTTTTCTGCCGCGGGTAATTATGGGAATCAATCTTATGAAGGTATATTTAATCCGGCACCTGCTCCAACCGGAATTACAGGGACTGCTCACAACTTTGGCGGTGGCGATATTTATCAAACCATCACACTTACCCCCGGAACCTATACAATAGTACTTCAGTGGCAGGATGGTATTTATTCTTCAGGCCAACCCCAGGGAGGGACACAAAATGATCTCGATATTTATTTGGTAGATAATAACGGGAATGTACTATTTGGTTTTAATAGAAATAATATCGGAGGCGATCCGATCGAAGTGCTACCTTTTACTGTTTCAAAAAATGCTCAGA
>DASSHD010000591.1:0-5374 GCA_035693085.1 Hanamia sp.
CAGTAACTTTTTCATCATTGCTTAGGTCGGGTGCTGAAAGGGTTATGTTGTTTTTAAAAACAAAAGGAATATTTTTTTGATATTTACGTACAGTTGTAAATCCTGAATATTTTTTTGAAGTTGAACAACCGGGTAAAAAAATGATAGCAATACCAAAACAAAAAAAAACAGAAATTATTTTAACACGGATTAATCCATTCATATTTACATGCTATGTTGAACAAAAAGATTGTCAAATATATTCAAAGTTTAAGCCATAAAAAATTCAGGGATGAAGAAGGTGTTTTTATTGCTGAAGGCCCAAAGGTAGTTTCAGAATTTTTATTATCAGAAAAGATACATTGTAAATTGATTTGTGCAGAAAAGGACTGGCTTGTAGAAAATGATTCTTTGTTGAAAAGGATTACTCCTGAA
The DNA here is from genome assembly GCA_035693085.1 of Hanamia sp. GTDB lineage: Bacteria > Bacteroidota > Bacteroidia > Chitinophagales > Chitinophagaceae > Ginsengibacter. Next base: position 415 of record DASSHD010000591.1, read on the forward strand.
AATATTTTTGAAACAGATGATCATTGGCTCAAAAGTATTTCGCTTTTGAAAACGCCTAATAAAGTGGTTGCGGTTTTAAATAAAAAATCTTTTTCAAAAGCTCCTGTATTTATTAATAAAATTTCCCTAATGCTTGATGATTTGCAGGATCCGGGTAATATGGGGACTATCATCCGCATCGCAGACTGGTTTGCAATAGAAAATATTATTTGCAGTGAAAATTGCGTGGATTGTTATAATCCAAAAGTAGTGCAGTCTTCTATGGGAAGTCTTGCAAGAGTAAATGTTTTATATACTGATTTACTTTCGGTTGTTGAATTGAACAAAGAGATAAATCTTTATGCCACCGCTTTAAACGGAACGTCCGTTTATAAATTACCAAAAATAAAAGAAGGGATTATTTTAATAGGAAATGAATCAAAAGGAGTAAACCAGGATCTTTTAAAATCATCTTCTCAAAAAATTACAATACCGCGCTATGGTCGGGCAGAATCTTTGAATGCAGCGGTTGCAGGTGGAATTATTCTGTCGCATTTGATGTAGTAGGAGTTATAAAAAATAAGAATCTTAAATAAATGCCTGCCTGCCGGCAGGCAGGTTCATTTACTGTAAATCATTTATTTACATGGATCATAACTTTTCTGCTTGCATTTATAGCTTTTCACCTTTTATAAGAATTGATGATTTTATAGATTGCTCTTTCAAGTGTAGAAACTGTTTTCTTTCTTCGTCCTGCATAAAGTTCTTAAAGTCAATTTCATCATCAAACCTGACAAGGTGAATTTCGTAAGGTTTTTCAATGTTCATTTCTATCATTGAGTATTCATCCGGCCTTACACGCAACAAGAGTTGACCGTTATATTTTGAGATTATTGGAATAGCAATATTTTCAAATTGCTGAAATACCATTTCTTCATTGTCTTTAATGTAAATCAGTTGAGTGATGTAAATCATATTTGGTTGTTTTATCTAAGATAAAAATATTTGGAAAGGGCGATTGATGTACTTTAACAAAAAACAAAGTTTCATAAATGTTTTAATTATCCATTTTCCAGGCAGTTACCTGGAATCAATTATTTAAACTTACCTGCTTTTGATGAGAAAACAGTAATTCCCAATAAAAGCCTGCCTGGCCGTTAGTTACTGTGTGGACACATCTTCTGTTTTAATTGCCCTGCTCTTTAGAGCAGGGACAAAGAAATAAACACAATCGGCTTTAGCCTGACATTTATTCTTTTTGGCTAAAGCCAATATGAATTCTTATTACAATCCACGCCCTGAAGGGCGTGGCAATAGATTTTCACCCACTCAAATTTTCAGCGCTTAGCTGTCATACCACTTGTGTCCGCACGGTGGCTGACCGGTAGGCAGGTTTACTGTAATGAAGTTAAGTTGATTCACGATTCATTTTCCCATCATTTCTTCAACGCCTTCGCTACTGCCTGCGCTTTTGAATTTACGTGTAACTTTTCGTAAATATGTCGAATGTGTGTACGCACTGTACTTATGCTGATAAAATATTTTTCGGCTAATTTTTTATAACTTAAACCATCTATTAATGAATAGAGAAGTTCATTTTCTCTTGTAGTAAGCTGGTAATCGTCTTTATTGGCGGTAGTATTTTGCTGAAAGGACTGAATTACTTTGCGGGCGATACTTGCGCTCATTGGCGCTCCGCCATTATATAATGACCTGATGGCTTCTATAATTTCTTCGGGCGAAGACTTTTTTAAAAGATACCCCGAAGCGCCGGCTTTAATGGCTTCGAAAATCTTTTCATCATCATCAAAAACAGTGAACATTAATACCTGGATATTATCAAAATTTTCTTTTACAGTTCTTACTCCTTCAATTCCGGAAATATTAGGAAGGCCAATATCCATAAGCACTACATCGGGGCGCGCTTTCCTGAATTCACTTACCACATTCATTAAATTGGATAGAGAAGCCACACATTTCATACTGTCTGTATTATCAAACAGATGCGTAAGTGATTTTCGAAGCGTGTTATTATCTTCTACTATGGCAATTCTAATCATAAATACAAAGTTGACAAATTAGGTTGGATTTCATTATCGCATATTTGGTTGATTTTTGCATAGCCTGACGGCTCTCCGTCTGCCTATTAAAAAATGATTCAACTCCCTGTAATCAGACGGATATCATCAGATTTTTACAAAAAGCTGGATAGTGGTTCCTTCATTCATTTTTGATATCATGTTTAATTCAGCATCCATTTCTTCTGCCCTGTTGCTCATACTGTTTAGCCCATTACCATAAGTGATTTGATTTACATCATAGCCCTTGCCATTATCCTTTATTAAGAGGTTCAACAATGAGGAGTCATAAAAAGCAATCACTTCTGCTTCAGTACAGTCCGAATATTTTACCAGGTTGTTGATGGCTTCTTTCATAATCAGATAAATATGCTGGCGGTATTCCATCAATACATTTATATGCTTTACATTTTCATCAATATCAATTTTATAATTAATTCCTTTTGCTTCAAATAATTTAGCTGCAAAAACTTTTATTCTTAAAAAAAGCTGCTCCATCGAATCGTTATTGGGATTAATATTCCATACTATATCATCCATCCTTTCCATCACCGAAACTGAATTTTGTTTTATTTCTTCGAGCATTGCAGCCGTTTCATTTTCCTTTTTTTCATTAATGGCCATCTCGCTTAAAATAGAAATTGAGCTAAGAGTAGAACCAATTTCATCGTGAAGATCAAGTGATATTTTGTTACGTATATTCAACATTTTTGAATTCAATAATTGATTTTCTTTTAATTGGTTTATCAGTTTTTCCTGGCTGACTGACTTTTCTTTTTCAATCAATTTGTTTTTGTAACTTAAACCTACGGTGAAGCATAAGATTTCAATTACAATGCCGATTTCGGAGAATATTAATGTATCATTGATATGTATTTGTATATGTTCATTAAAGATAAGGAAGGTAAATACGACACCTAATATATTTCCTAATCCTACAGCTAAACTCCCCAATAAAACAAAATAAATGAAGGTTTGTTTTTTCTTTAATAAATAGAAAATAAAGACGGAGGTAACAATAAATACCATTGAAATGATGTATGCAAATATTTTTGTCTGTAATTGGATATTGAAAGTCGTAGTAACTAATACGAAATCGAAAACCAGGTAAGCAAGTAAAAAATATTCTGTCCTGATCATCCATTTATTGAGGGTTGGATGATTTTGTCCTATTTCTAAAAAGAACCTTATAAATCGGTAATAAAGAAAATAAGGGGCTATTTGTAATGTATTATCAAGATAGACGCACCATATTGGATGGTTTGCAAATAAGAAAGACTCGCCGGAATAAGCTTCCTGCTTGCTCAGGAAGAAGAGTAAAATGGTTACGAGGTAAAAAAAATAGTAGAGATACTCTTTACGCTTGATGATAACCCATTGGAATAGGATATAAAGAATCTGGCAAAGTACAAATCCCTGGAACAATAATCCCCAAACAATTCCGTGCCGGTTTTGGTAGTAATAGTTTTCAACAGTATTATAAAATGCATTTCTTTTATAAATTTGGATGCCTGTAAAAAAGAATTCCTGAGTTTTCTGAACCATTCGTATGTAAACCACTCCTGCTTGCTGCGGAGCTAAAGTAACCAGTAAGACTGAATTTTTCTCCTCTTTAGGAACGGTTTCATTTCGATCACGTAAACTTCCTCCCACTATTTTTTGTACCGGTTGGTTGGGCGAAACTAAGTAAAGGTTTACGTAGTTTACAGCATTGTAATATATAAGGGGCTGCAACACGCTGTCAGTGTTATTTTTAATTGAGAACCGGGCCCAATAGTAGTTTTCTTGTGGATGCGTGTTGAATTTTTTGAAAAAAACAGCCGGGGGAACTGTAAATCTTTTCGATTGTATTTCAGGAAAGTCTATGGACCTGCCGGGATCAATAAAATAAGATAATCCCTTGCCTACAGTTAATTCGTTATGATATCCATATTTAGGAATGGTTATAGAATCTTCATTTTGAAGCTGAGAAAAAGCTGCATTGTAAAAAAATAGAAGCAATAAATAAAATGTGACTTTTTTAATATGCATTCGGTTTTGGGTTATTGTGCAAGTCTTAAAAATTTATGAAGCTGTTTTCATTATTCACATTGCTGTAAAGGTTTATGAAGCATAGTTAATAAACGAATTTGATATTCTAAAGTTGCTAACCTTTGAAAAAGTATTTATTAAGATGAAACCATTTCTTAGAGGCTGGCAGCCATTGCGGCAAATTCCTGTTTTAATTAAAAACCTTTACACGCGGGCTTTCCATATTATTTCCGGTGCATTACTTTTCATGCCGGTATATCGCGCCAACATAAAAAGATAATCACTCAGGCGGTTAATGTATTTTATAATTAAAGGATTTACTCCGCCTTCAGTTTCCATTAAGTTAACACAACATCTTTCTGCACGCCTGCATACACAACGCGCTACATGCATAAAAGAAACAGCAGGAAGTCCGCCAGGCAGAATAAAATTTTTCATTCGTGGTAATTCCGCATCCATTCTATCCATTTCTTTTTCCAGCAATTCTACGTCGCTTTCATGCAGATCGGGAATGGGAACCTTCGTGTCTTTTTTAGGATCGCAGGCGAGTTCGGCTCCGATGGTAAAGAGGCGATCCTGTATTTCTTTCAAAATTACTTTTGCTGTCTCATCATTACAAAAATCCGAAACGAGGCCGATATAAGAATTCAATTCATCCACGGTGCCATAGGCTTCTATACGTGGGTCACTTTTCAAAACTTTGGTTCCGCCGATGAGGCTGGTTTTTCCTGCATCTCCTGTTTTGGTGTAGATTTTCATTGCCATAATAGTATCTGTTTATTTCGATTTGAAATAATTATTTTACGGATATAAATGTACAATGAAAATATGGAAGGATTATTGTTTTGTGCTGGAGTGAAGGGGAAATGCCA
>DASSHD010000592.1:0-5907 GCA_035693085.1 Hanamia sp.
TCCGCATGAAAGCCGGGAGGCAACTTAAGTTTTGCGATTTTAGGATCCACATTCTTTTTTTCTGAAGTTGATTGATTACAGGAAGTTCCTATAATAATAAGAACTAAAAACTGCAGCAGTAGTTGTACAGGTTTATTCATGGATAAATTCATCTAATAACAATTATTAAAAAGATTAAATAAAATAAATACTCAACTAATTTTACTTATGTTTCACCAGGAGTAATTTAGTTACTTTTTTAAGCTAAAAAATTTATTGACTTGATCAATGATTTATAATTACAGTAAACTAATCTGCCTACCGGTCAGGCAGGCTTTTAATGTGAATTTATCTTTAGTTAGTTGATATTAATCGCCCCTAAATTTATTCGGATTCCTTTTTAAAACCGTCCTGCACCATCCTGTATTTGCAAAAACAGCAAAAAGAAAAGCCTTCTATTTTTCTTATCTTTCAAAAGATAAATAAAAAAAGATTTTGGGTTAATCCTTAAAATCAATCTTTTTCAAAACACACATTTATTCGATAAAACTCCTTTTACTCCAGCTTTTACCAAAAAAACATCTCCACTTTCCGGATATTTTTTTAGTTCTTCTTCTTTCATATTTTCACGGGCGGTAGTAATCATTAAGTAGTCTAGGTTTTCTCCTACAAAAACGCAGGAAGAAACCTGGGGAACGCGCAATTGAATCTTATCTAATAATTCACCATTGAGAGGATTCCATCTATATATTCCAAAGCCTCCCCAGTGAGCAATCCATAGCATCCCTTCTTCATCTATAGCCATTCCATCCGGCGAACCCATTTCATTGGGTATCGAAATTACATTTTTTTCGAAAACAATCTCCCCTGTTTTTTCTTCAAAAATGAAAGCCTGAACTACCTGGGTTGGACTATCAATAAAATATAAACGCTTGTTATCTAAAGACCATTCGATACCATTTGAAATGGTGGTATTGTTTAATTTTTTATGAACTTTCAAATCAGGATCAATACAATATAAAGCACCGGCCTCATGCTTTTGTTCAAGATGCATCGTTCCGACCCACAACCTACCGGAAGTATCACAAGCACCATCATTGCACCGGGTTTCAGAACGTGTTTCAACATCAACCAGCCATTCTACTTTCTCTGTTTCTAAATCGAAGCTTGCAATTTTAGCATCTAATGCTAAGATTAATTTATTACCATCACCTTGCAGAACTAAAGTAAGCCTATAATTAAATTTCCAGTCGCGGGTTGTTTGTTGTATCCAATTATATTCATACAAAACACCATTTTCGATATCCACCCAAAAGCAGCATTTCCTTTCTGCATGCCACAAAGGGCTTTCGCCAAGAATACATTGCGAAGCAAAAAGTAAATCTGCTTTCCTGGTCATGAGGTTGTTGATTTAGCTGGCCAGTATTTTTCTATTTTTTTCCTTAAAAACGTAACACTTCTTTCTAATTGATCCATTCCATCTACGCCATCTTCTATACTGATCCAGTTATCAAATCCTGCTTCTTTCAAGATGGAAAAAATGGCATCATAATCATTCAATCCTTTGCCGATTTCTCCATGACTTAGCCGTTTCACATAGCCTTCTGCTCCGCCTTCTTCTTTTCGCAGATCTTCAATCGTTCCATACTTTAGATATCGGTCACTCGCATGCATGGTAACTACGCGGTGAGCTACACGCTTTAAAAGTTCAATAGGATCTTCCCCTGCGATATAAGTGTTGCTCGGATCGTAATTGACACCAAAAAAAGGATGATTCAAGCTATCAACCAGTTTACAAAAGACATCCATTTTTTGGGCGAATTCAGGATATTTCCAGAAATCATCTTTGTAATGATTTTCGAGAATGAGTGTTATGTTGCGTTCCTGTGCATAGGGCAAACAGGCTGAAATGCAGTCTGCTGCTAATTTCACGCCTTCATCTATGGAAAGCTCAGGCCGCTTCTGGCCTGACAGTACACGACAATATGATCCTCCCAAAGCATACGTCATATCAATCCATCCTTTTTGCTTTTCAATTTCTTTATCCCGAAAATTTTTATCCGGATGTGTGAAATCAGGAGAGCAGCACATCATCGGAATTACTTTTCCATGGCCTTCTACCTGGCTGCGAAATTTCTGCCAGTTCCTTTTGTCTTCCATCTCCAGGAAGCCAGCGTACCACTCCAATCCCTCAATATCAAGTTTTACGGCTAATTCAATCCACTCAGAAACCCGCATAGTTCCGTCCTTACATAATGCCTGCATAAAGGCTTTTGGGAAAACTGCTAACCTGGGCATAGAGAATTTATATTATTTAAATAAAATAAGAAGCCACGAATTTCACCAATTAACACGAATTTTTTTGCTACTCTAGCGGCGAAATCGTTGTTATCTATTCTTCTAATTTGACGATACAACTTAAGCACAAAATCCTAATTATTTAATAGTTGTTGTGTCTTTTGGTGGATTGCGTCCGATAAAAGGATGTTGTTCCAAATCCACCACCTGGCCGCTTATAGGGCCACTTTCATCAGCAAGCCAATAAACCGCAGCAGCCGCAATTTCTTCAGGCCATAAAATACGGCCCGCCGGCGCATACACTGAGGGAAGATCTTTATACCAATCTGCAGCCAGGCCATGTTCTTTTTTACGTTGTTTTTCAGTCTCGGTTAAAACCCATCCCGGATTGATCTGGTTTACACGAACACCGTTTTCGCGATGCAAGGTGTCACCAAGGTTCCTGGTCATAGTCATTAATCCACCCTTGGAAACACTGTATGCAAAAAGATTGGGTTCGCCGCTCCAGGCATTCGCCGATCCAATATTTAATACACAACCATGCTGCTTAGATAATTCATTTAATGCCGCTTTAATAAGAAGGAACGGAGCGATGGTATTCACCTCCAAAACTTTTTGAATAAACGACTTATCTGTAGTATGAATATTAGAAGAAACCACCATCGCTGCATTATTTACAACGGCATCCAGTTTTCCAAAAGATTTTATGGCGAGGGCAACGAGCCGTTCGGGAGCGCCCTCCTTACTTATATCTTCAATATGTAATACCGCCTTATCGTCTCCCAATTCTGCAATCACTTGCTTGCCCCACTCTTCTTCCAGGCCGTGGATTACAACACGCGCGCCTTCTTTCACACATCGGATGGCAATGGCTTTTCCAATGCCGGTAGTGCTGCCCGTAACGATAATAACTTTATCTTTTAATCGCATATTTGTTTGTTAAGCCGGTTTGAGTACACTTTTTACCACTTCGCCTTTGTGCATTTTTTCAAATGCAGTATGCCAGTCTGAAATTGGCCAAACGCCTCCAATGATAGGCTTTACATTTAGTTGTCCGCTCGAAAGCAATGCTATAACACGTTCCCACATTGGCCAGTTATGACTGAAACTTCCCTGGAGGGTAATATTTTTTTGAACCAATGGATCAAGTGAAAATCCTAATGGTTGCGGTCCCCAGCCTACTTTTGTAATTTTTCCATTAGGCCTTACGAGTTGCAGCGCAATTTTTAATGTCATACTTGCACCGGCTGCATCAATCACACAATCTGCTCCCAGTCCATCGCGCTGTTTAGCCCAATCGGTTGCATCTCCAATGATGCCTTCGCAACCATATTGTTCTGCAATTGCCAAACGATGCTTGTCTGCTTCCAATCCGATTATAGCTACTTCTGCGCCGCAAAGCCTTGCCATGGCTGCACATAAAATGCCTATGGTGCCAGGTCCAAGAACAACAACGCGGTCGCCCGGAGTAATACGTGTGTTGGCAACTACTGCACTGTAAGCTACGCAGCAAGGCTCTGTCAGGCATGCTTGTTCAAACGGGAGTTGATCAGGAATTGCATGTAAACAGCGTGCCGGAACTCTGACAAAACGGGTCATAGCGCCATTTACGCCGTAGCCAAAACCTTTTCGGGTTGGATCGAGATTGTACAAACCTTTTCGCGACATTGGATTGTTTACATCAATAACAGCAGCAGTTTCACTTACTACTCTGTCACCTTCTTTCCATTTCGTTACTTTGCTGCCGGTTTCCACAATATGTCCGCCGAATTCATGCCCTAATACAACAGGATAATTCACAGGCCAACTATGGTCCGCGGTCCATTGATGCAGGTCGCTGCCACATACGCCCACATTGGAAACTTCGAGAAGCACATCGTCTTCACCAATTGAAGGCTTATCAATTTCCCTGATTTCTACAGAACCTTTTTCAGGGGCAAAATTCACTACAGCATTTGATTTCATTATTTATATTTCGTTTGTCAATTTTTATATGAATGGATTTTGTTGCAAATAAGACGCAATGAACTTTCGAGATCTCCGCCGGCTGTTTTAAAACTATCGTTATCAATTGTGAGCGGAGCTCCCAACACTACTAAAGGAGCGCCATATTCAGGACACTTAATAGCCTGCTCTAAGGTAAGGCCTCCCACTGCTTGTACAGGAACTTTCACAGCCGTTACTACTTCGCGAAGCTGATCGAGGGGGCTCGGCATACGCAGACCTCTTGCAGCTATTCCTCTGCGCTCATCGTAGCCAATATGGTGGATTACAACATCACAACCCAAATCTTCGAGCCATTTTGCTGCTGCTACCATATCATCGCTTCCGAGATTATCACCCATTACCTTCACGCCAAAATCTTTTCCGGCTTTAACGACACATTTAATAGTTTCCTCATGCGCTCTTGCCATAACCACAACATGCGTTGCACCGGCTTTAGCCATCATTTCCGCTTCAAGATAGCCACCATCCATTGTTTTAAGGTCTGCGACTATTGGAACGCCAGGAAAATGTTCTCTTAATTTTTTAACGCCATGAAGTCCTTCTGCGAGGATAAGAGGAGTGCCTGCTTCCAGCCAATCTACACCGGCCCGCATGGCCATTGCAGCGGTTTCCAACGCTTCATCAATATTTGTAAGGTCAAGAGAGATTTGAACAATAGGATTCATTATTTTCAGGTTTAGATATAAGCGTGGTTAATAAAATATATTCTACGAGGAGTCATTTAGTGAGTTTTCAATTTGTATAGAAGTATAAATAAAAATATCGAATATTTGTTGCTTTACTGAATATCAAAACAGAACAACCTTTCATTTGAAAGCAAATAAACAAAAATACATCAACCCAGCTTAATTATTTAAGGCAATGGCTTTACCATTATATCCTTAAAAAATATCACACTTTTGGGATCATGTCCCTGTAATGCAAAAGTACCATGATCAATAATTCTGCCTGGATGCCCTTCAGGAGGAACAAAACCATCTGGCTGTGTCCAATCGGTAACTACAGTTTTATTAATTTTTGTGATAACATGTTTGCCCTGTACTTTTATATATAAAGTAAACCAAACATTGTCTTTGACATAAACTTCTTTTGTATCTTTTATATCATATAAACCAGCCGTTCTTTTCCAATCGGCATGAGAATTATTTACCTGCACTTCAAACCCTTTATCAGGAAAACCTTTGTCTTGATATACGGTGTGGAAATATATTCCTGAATTAGATCCCGGCTCAGTCATTACCAGAGCCTTAAATTCGAAGTTCTTGAAATCGTGATTCATCACAGGGCCTTCGTAATACAAGTGGGAACGCGGGCCAGCCACTTTGATTGCGCCATTTTCAACAGAAAAAGTTCCGGGCTGTTCGCTTGCCTTCCATCCATCAAGTGATTTACCATCAAACAAACTTATCCAGCCTTTGTTGTTTTTTAGTTTACCGGTATTTGAACAAGCGATTAAAACCAGTAATACTGATGCAAAGAATAAAAGATTTTTTTTCATGATTTATTTTTAATGTGATAATAAAGATAAATTTTATTACACTCCCAATGACCAGCCTTGTCGGTATTCTCTTTTTACAAATTGATTCGCTTCATCAAAATTGGTAATTTTAATAGCTTTCGCGT